>NZ_KV804354.1:73691-89892 GCF_001811315.1 Bacteroides sp. HMSC067B03
GCATAGTAATTCTTCATTTTTAGTTCTTCATTTAAATTAAACGTTGGCGATACTCATAATGTCAGCGAATACTCCGGCAGCCGTTACTCCGGCACCGGCGCCGTATCCTTGAATCATCATCGGATATTCTTTATAGCGTTCCGTAGTCAGCAAGATGATGTTGTTGCTGCCTTCCAGTCCGTAGAAAGGATGGTTGGCACCCACTTCCTGAAGTCCGACAGAAGCTTTTCCGTCTTCCAGTTTGGCTACAAAACGCCAATGCTTATGTTCTTTCTCCAATACCTGACGACGGGCTTCAAAGTCTGCATCGAGACTCGGCACCCGTTTCCAGAAGTCATCCAACGCACCTTCGAAGAAGTCGTTCGGAACGAAGAGATTCTTTTCCACGTCTTCCTGTTCGATGCGGTATCCGGCTTCACGCGCCAGAATCACCAGTTTACGGATCACGTCTTTTCCACTCAGGTCGATACGCGGGTCCGGTTCGGAATAGCGTTCTTCCTGTGCCATCTTGATGGTGCGGCTGAAAGGAATATCAGCGCTGATCTTATTAAAGATATAGTTCAATGTACCCGAAAGTACCGCTTCAATCTTCAGTATCTTGTCACCACTATGAATCAGGTCATTGATGGTGTTGATAATCGGAAGTCCCGCACCTACGTTTGTCTCAAACAGGTATTTCACACCACGTTGACGGGCAATCGTTTTCAGTTCGCGATAGTTTTCGTAAGCCGAAGATGCCGCGATCTTATTGGCTGCCACTACGGAAACATTGTGTTGCAGAAGGTCTTTGTAAAGCGATGCAATGTCAGGACTTGCCGTACAATCGACGAATACGGAATTGAAGATATTCATTCCGACTATTTCGTCACGGATGGTCTGCAGATTGCTGTCCTTACCTTTCACTTGCAGTTCTTCACGGAAATTAGCCAGGTCAAATCCCTCACGGCTGAACATTGCTTTCGCTGCATCGATGATACCTACGACATGCAATTTCAGTCCGTTCTCCACCATCAGTTTCTGCTGCTGGCAGCGGATCTGCTCTACCAGGCTACCGCCAACCGTACCAATACCACAGATAAAGAGGTTCAATACCTGATATTCGGACAGGAAGAAGGAGTCATGGATAACGTTCAGAGATTTACGCAACGATTTGGAATCGACAACAAAAGAAATGTTGGTTTCCGAAGCTCCCTGCGCACAAGCGATAACATTGATACCATTACGTCCCAGCGTACCGAAAAGCTTACCTGCAATACCCGGTGTATGCTTCATATTCTCGCCAACGATAGCAACCGTAGCCAGATTTCTCTCTGCAAGGATCGGAGAAATCTCTCCCATCTCGATCTCTTTCGCAAATTCCTCGTTCAGCACTTCACAAGCCAGATCGGCATCAGCGTTACGGACACCGATAGAAGTACTGTTTTCGGATGAAGCCTGCGAAACGAGGAACACACTGATTCCATTCTTTGCCAAGGCCTTGAAGATGCGATAGTTTACGCCGATCACACCAACCATACCCAGACCCTGAACCGTGATCAGACTCGTATCGTTGATAGAAGAAATACCTTTAATAGCCTTGCTCTGCGGATTGGAAGTTTCTTGTTTAATAACAGTTCCTACTCCGTCGGGATTGAATGTATTCTTTATAATAATAGGAATATTCTTATGACATACCGGATAGATCGTCGGCGGATAAACCACTTTCGCACCAAAGTTGCAAAGTTCGGTTGCTTCTACATAGCTCAGTTCGGAAATAGTATAAGCAGTTGAAATCACACGCGGATCAGCAGTCATGAAGCCGTCCACATCCGTCCATATCTCCAGACTGTTAGCATCGAGCGCTGCGGCAATAATGGCAGCTGTATAATCCGAACCACCACGACCAAGGTTAGTTACATCTCCCGACACCTTATCCGAAGAAATAAATCCGGGCACCAACGATACTTTCGGAATGGAATGGAAAGTCTCTTTTACTAACTGATTAGTCAGGTCCGCATCGATCGTATGTTTGTTATGTTTCTTTTCAGTCTTGATAAAAGTACGTGAATCAAACCATTTTGCCCCATCAATCAGTTCAGCTACGATGATGGAAGAAAGACGCTCGCCATAGCTGACAATGGTATCCGATGTTTTCGGAGAAAGGTCTCTGATCAGGTAAATACCCTGGAAAATATCCTTCAACTCATTCAGCAATTCGCCAATCTGACGCTGCAATGCCACTTGCCCGGCTCCGGCAGGAATCACTTCCTTAATCATCTCTACATGACGATAGACAATTTCACGGAACTCACCTTCGTAAGCCGAATCTCCGGCTGCCGCCATCTTCGATGTATTAATCAGTTTGTCAGTGATGCCTCCCAATGCGGAAACAACTACAATTACCGGCTCGCCGGCCGACTCTACAATTCTCTTTACACTTAAAATGCTGTTCACGGAACCTACGGATGTTCCGCCGAATTTCATTACTTTCATGAAGATACATATTTAAATACAATCCCCTCGAGTATAGTTATTACAGGGTGATTGGTTGTTTACGAAAAAAATTAAAATTGAGTTTTGCCTACTTACACAGGCGTGAATCACGTAGATACACAAATACTATCCATTAACCCCAAAGGGTCATGGTACACATGGATGTGACTGTATGTGGATAGTACTTCATCATAGTCTCTGTTTCTACCATTGTTTTTGATAAGTGTCGCAAAAGTAATAATAAAAACGTTCAATCTATCACTTTTTTCGGTTTTTTTCTGATAAAAAGAACATCGCGTCTCTTTCCCAGCCGATAAAAGCCCTGCACTTTTATGACATTTTGCTATCTATATATCGTTTATATTATTATATTTGCAAAAACAACAGCATAAAACCAGCATATGACCCCGTTAAATACTTCCGTATTGTTAATATATACCGGTGGAACAATTGGAATGATTGAAAACACCGCAACAGGCGCATTGGAGAGCTTCAACTTCGAGCAACTCCAGAGACATGTCCCCGAATTGCAAAAATTCAACTTCCCGATTGACACTTATCAGTTTGATCCACCAATGGACTCTTCGGACATGGAACCTGATATGTGGAGAAAGCTGGTACGCATCATTCATGAGAACTACGACCGCTATCATGGATTCGTTATCCTGCATGGCACGGATACGATGGCTTATACTGCCTCGGCCCTGAGCTTTATGCTGGAAGGACTGGATAAACCGGTCATCCTCACAGGATCTCAGCTTCCGATAGGGGTACTCCGCACGGATGGAAAGGAAAATCTGATGACAAGTATCGAAATTGCCGCTGCACAAGATAAAGACGGGAAAGCAGTGGTTCCGGAAGTCTGTATCTTCTTCGAGAATCATCTGATGCGGGGGAATCGGACGACGAAAATGAATGCGGAAAACTTCAACGCATTCCGTTCATTCAACTATCCGGTACTGGCAGAAGCGGGTATTCACATTAAATACAATAATGTACATATCCATGTTAATAAGAGCAGGCAGAAATTAATGCCACATTATTTATTGGATACGAATATAGCCGTACTTAAACTATTTCCCGGTATTCAGGAGAACGTGATAGCCACGATTTTAGGAACGAAAGGTTTAAAGGCCGTCGTACTCGAAACATATGGCTCCGGCAATGCACCACGTAAAGAGTGGTTTATCCGCAGGCTCTGCCAAGCCAGCGCACAAGGGATTGTGATTGTAAATGTAACCCAGTGCAACGCCGGAATGGTGGAAATGGAACGTTACGAAACGGGATACCAGCTGTTGCAGGCAGGAGTCGTCTCCGGATATGACAGTACAACAGAATCAGCTGTAACCAAACTGATGTTCTTATTAGGACACGGATATACACCGGATGAAGTCCGCGATCACATGAACCGGTCGATAGCGGGAGAGATCACTCTGTAAGCTTCATCTATTTCTATTAGGCAGGGATAACTTATTTCTAATAAATTATCCCTATTTTTGTACCCTACAAGAAGAAAGGAATCTCAATGGCAAAAGAAAAGACCGTATATGTATGCAGTAACTGTGGGCAGGATTCACCGAAGTGGGTGGGCAAGTGCCCGTCGTGCGGAGAATGGAATACGTATGTAGAAGAGATCGTACGGAAAGAACCGACCAACCGCCGACCGGTATCGGGCATCGAAACGCAGAAAGCAAAACCAATAATCCTTAGTGAGATAGAAGCGGATGATGAACCACGTATCAATATGCATGATGAAGAACTGAATCGTGTATTGGGCGGAGGACTTGTCCCCGGCTCCCTGGTTTTGATCGGTGGCGAACCGGGAATCGGAAAATCGACACTCGTCATGCAGACCGTATTGCGTATGCCGGACAAGAAGATTCTCTATGTATCCGGTGAAGAAAGCGCACGACAGCTGAAACTGCGTGCCGACCGTCTTTCTGATGTTTCCAGCGACTGCTTCATCGTATGCGAAACTTCACTTGAACATATCTATGTTCATATCAAGAACACAAATCCTGATTTAGTTATCATCGACTCCATACAGACTATTTCCACTGAAAACATAGAATCCTCTCCCGGAAGTATTGCCCAGGTAAGAGAATGTTCGGCATCGATTCTCCGTTTCGCAAAGGAAACACATACACCGGTCCTGCTCATCGGGCATATTAACAAGGAAGGCAGCATTGCAGGTCCAAAAGTGTTGGAGCATATTGTAGATACCGTTCTCCAATTTGAAGGAGATCAGCATTATATGTACCGCATTTTGCGAAGCATCAAAAACCGTTTCGGAAGTACCGCCGAACTGGGCATTTACGAAATGCGTCAGGACGGGTTACGCCAAGTCAGCAATCCTTCGGAACTGCTGTTAAGTCAGGATCATGAAGGCATGAGCGGAGTAGCTATTGCTTCGGCTATCGAAGGGGTACGCCCGTTCCTGATCGAGACACAGGCACTGGTAAGTTCCGCCGTTTATGGAAATCCCCAACGGTCGGCAACCGGATTCGATATACGAAGAATGAATATGCTGCTGGCTGTTCTTGAAAAGCGTGTCGGATTCAAGCTCGCACAGAAAGATGTATTTCTGAATATTGCCGGAGGATTGAAAGTGAACGATCCCGCTATCGACCTGGCAGTGATCAGCGCAATCCTATCTTCCAATATGGATGCCGCTATCGAACCGGAAGTTTGTATGGCGGGAGAAATAGGGCTGTCGGGAGAGATACGCCCCGTAAACCGAATAGAGCAACGCATCGGAGAAGCGGAAAAGTTAGGATTCAAACGATTCCTGCTTCCTAAATACAATCTGCAAGGGATTGATACCCAAAAACTAAAAATAGAATTAGTACCTGTCAGAAAGGTAGAAGAAGCATTCAGAGCACTCTTCGGATAAGTCCGGATGGGCAACCAGCTGTTGCCCGTTCACAAACTAACAGGTACACATCAAACAGTAGACTAATGACACAAGAATACCAACTCCGCATCCTCCCTGAAATCGCAGCAAACGAACAGCGACTGAAAGAATACATTTCGAAAGAAAAAGGTATCAATCTGCGCAATATCAACGCTACCCGAATACTGAAACGAAGTATTGATGCACGCCAGCGGACTATCTTCGTCAATTTAAAGGTGCGGGTATATATCAATGAGATGCCCAAAGAAGATGAATACGAACATACTATATATAATAATGTAGAGGGCAAACCTCAGATTATCGTAGTCGGTGCGGGTCCGGGCGGATTATTCGCTGCTTTACGCCTCATCGAACTCGGATTACGTCCGGTCATTGTGGAGCGGGGAAAAGATGTGCGCGAACGAAAGAAAGATCTGGCGCAGATCAGCAGAGAGCATACCGTAGACCCGGAATCGAACTATAGCTTTGGTGAAGGAGGTGCAGGAGCGTATTCGGATGGTAAACTTTATACCCGCAGCAAAAAAAGAGGAAATGTAGACAAGATACTGAATGTATTCTGCCAGCACGGAGCTTCTACTTCAATATTAGCCGACGCTCATCCTCATATCGGCACAGATAAGCTTCCGCGTGTGATTGAAAATATGCGGAATACAATCATCGGGTGTGGAGGAGAAGTACATTTCCAGACCAGAATGGACGCACTGATCATTGAAAACGATGAAATCAAAGGTATTGAAACGAATACAGGAAAAGTCTTTCTCGGTCCTGTAATACTGGCAACCGGACATTCTGCAAGGGATGTATATCGCTGGCTGGCTGCCAATGGCGTTACGATGGAAGCCAAAGGAATCGCTGTCGGTGTCCGGCTGGAACATCCGGCAACGCTGATTGACCAGATACAATACCACAATAAGAATGGACGGGGTAAATACCTTCCTGCTGCCGAATACAGTTTTGTAACACAGGCAGAAGGAAGAGGAGTATATAGTTTCTGCATGTGTCCCGGTGGCTTTATTGTCCCTGCCGCCAGTGGACCGGAACAGGTGGTAGTCAACGGTATGTCTCCCTCCAACCGTGGTTCCCGCTGGAGTAATTCGGGAATGGTAGTAGAGATTCAGCCGGAAGACTTAATGAATGGAGAATGGAAAATGGAAAATGGAGAATTGGCTGCGCAACAGAATGAGCGGCTATTGGCCGTTAACCCATTGCTGAGCAGTTCCCAACTCTCGGCTCTCCATGCTCAACTTACTCCCCTTCACTTTCAGGAGGAGTTGGAACGTCAATGCTGGTTGCAGGGGGGCAGACGCCAGACGGCGCCGGCACAACGCATGCTGGACTTTACCCGCAAGAAGTTAAGTTACGATTTACCGGAATCTTCATACAGTCCGGGATTGATTTCTTCTCCACTCCATTTCTGGATGCCGGAGTTTATCAGTAAACGGTTAGCTCTCGGTTTTCAGCAGTTCGGGCGTAGCAGTCATGGCTTCCTTACAAATGAAGCGGTCATGATCGGTGTAGAGACTCGCACTTCCTCACCTGTCCGCATCGTACGAGATAAGGAGACGTTACAGCATGTGACTGTCCGCGGGTTATTCCCCTGCGGAGAAGGTGCGGGATATGCAGGTGGAATTGTCTCGGCAGGAGTAGATGGCGAACGATGTGCGGAAGCGGCAGCTAATTATATAAATCAATAATAAAAACTCTGTGATAAGATGAATAATAAACCCGAAATAGCGATTATTGAATCTAACACCCTTACTTGCCTTGGACTAAAAAGTATATTGGAAGAGATTATTCCAATGGCAACGATTCGTACCTTCCATAGTTTCAGTGAGCTGATAGATGATACCCCGGATATGTATGCTCATTATTTCATCTCAGCACAAATCTATGTTGAACACAATGCCTTCTTCCTTCCCCGAAAACGAAAAACAATTGTACTGGCCAGTGACAGTCCGCAATTCCAGTTGTCGGGCGTGCCGGTACTCAATATTTATGAGCCAGAAGAAAAGCTTGTGAAAAGTCTGCTGAAACTTCATCAACATGCACACCACAACGGTTATCCAGTGAAAGACATGCCCCCGATTGCCCTGCCGGAAGCACATCAGGAAATCTTATCTGCCCGCGAAATAGAAGTGCTTGTATTAATTACCAAAGGATTGATCAATAAAGAAATTGCTGACAAGTTGAACATCAGTCTGACTACTGTCATCACCCACAGAAAAAATATCACGGAAAAACTGGGAATCAAGTCGGTATCAGGATTGACTATCTATGCTGTAATGAATGGATACATAGAGGCTGACCGGATCTGATTTCTTAAAAAATCAGGCATAATCCTAATAAATGAGGATTGTCCGTCTTATATATTTGCCGTTACTTTGCACCAGACAAATTAACTGCGAATGAAAACAAAGAATATGATGATTGCCCTCGCACTCCTAACAACAGGGACAGCATGGGCTGAAGATTTACCTAAAGATTCTCTAAAAGTAGTGGACATCGAAGAAGTAGTAGTGATTGCTGCTCCAAAAGAGAATCGTAAACTACGCGAGTTACCAACTGCCACAACACTGTTGTCACAACAAGACATGCAGGCAAATCAGGTACAATCTGTGAAAAACCTAACAGGTATTGTTCCTAACCTCTTCATTCCGGATTATGGTTCGAAGCTGACTACTTCTATTTATATTCGCGGAATCGGCTCACGTATCAATACCCCATCTGTGGGACTCTACGTAGATAACATCCCTTATATCGACAAATCAGCTTTCGACTTCAATTATGCCGATATTGAACGTATTGACATACTTCGCGGTCCGCAAGGTACTCTCTATGGACGTAACACAATGGGAGGTCTCATCAAAGTACATACAAAATCACCTTTTACTTATCAAGGTACTGATATCCGAATGGGAGCTGCGACCTATAATAATTACAATGTTTCATTGACACATTATCACCGCATATCCGATCGCTTCGCTTTCTCTACCGGAGGATTTTACGAACATGCAGGCGGTTTCTTCGAAAATATGACTCGGAATAATGAAAAAGTAGACAAAAGTAATGCCGGAGGCGGACGCTTCCGTGGTATCTATATGCCAACATCAAACCTAAAAATCGACATGACACTAAACTATGAATACGGTGACCAGGGCGGTTATCCTTATGAATACACAGGTGTCACTCAAGGAGAAGAGACACGTCCGGAATACATTGGTAAAATAGCCAATAACGAGCGCAGCGGTTATCGGCGGGGATTACTTAATTCGGGAATAAATATAGAATACCAAGCCAGAAACTTTATTCTCAGCGCTGTCACTGGTTATCAGAACCTGAATGACCGTATGTTCCTCGATCAGGATTTCACAGAAAAAGACATCTATACATTGGAACAAAAACAAAGAGCAAATACCATTTCAGAAGAAATCACTTTCAAATCAAAGCCGGGAAATAATTGGCAATGGGCCACTGGAGTTTCCGGGTTTTATCAATGGCTGCATACTACAGGACCTGTACAATTCGGACAGGAGGGAGTCAGATCCGTCATAGAAGATAATGCCAATGAGCAATTCGAAAATATCACAGCCGGTAATCCCAGAGCGCCCAAGATGCATATGAACATCAATAACCAAGGATTAGCTGTAGGAGGTAGTTTTGATACACCAATTTTGAATGGAGCCATCTTCCATCAGTCCACATTTAATAATTTATTTATTAAAGGACTATCTGCAACAGTTGGTTTGAGACTGGATTATGAAAAGCTAAAGATGGACTATAACTCAGTTTCCGATCCTCTTAACTTTGATTTCTCTATCACAATGCCCGGTGCCCCTAAACCCTTCCTTACTTGCGAAGGATTGGAAGGAAATGCATCTTTCATAGGGAAAGAATCTACAGATTACCTTCAGCTACTTCCTAAATTTGCCTTACAATATGAATGGACAAAAGGAAATAGTGTTTACACAACCGTATCCAAAGGATATCGTTCAGGAGGTTATAATATACAGATGTTCTCCGATTTGGCAAAGGGAGGCTTAATGAATTCAGCAATTGAGGCATTGGCAGCCGACCCCAAACTAAGTGCGATGGCAGCAACAATAGAGAGCCAAAAGAAAGAACTCCCCCAAGTGAGTAAAGCTACCCAATACAAACCCGAATACTCCTGGAACTACGAGCTAGGCAGTCACCTCACCTTATGGGAAGGAAAACTTTGGGCAGACCTCGCTGTGTTCTACATGGATACACGCGACCAGCAAATCTCTCAATTTGCGGCAAGCGGCCTGGGACGTATCACGATCAATGCCGGTAAAAGCCGTAGCTACGGTGCAGAAGCATCTCTCCGTGCCAGCCTGACAAACGAACTCAGCCTGAACGCAAGCTATGGATATACATATGCCACCTTTACCGATTATATTGTCAATGAAGAAGATAAAGATGGCAACCTGACTGTGAAAGCAGACTATAACGGCAAATACGTCCCCTTCGTCCCCAAGCACACACTAAATATCGGAGGAGAATACGCCATCACCTGCAAGCCCCGTTCTATCTTTGACCGGGTGGTTTTCCAGGCAAACTATAACGCAGCCGGACGTATCTACTGGACTGAGCAGAACGATGTCAGCCAAGCCTTCTACGGTACCCTCAACTGGCGTGCAAACCTGGAAATAGGAGACGCAATGATCAGTTTCTGGGCACGTAACTTCCTGGACAAAGACTATGCAGCCTTCTACTTTGAGACGATGAACAAAGGATTCATGCAGAAAGGACGTCCCGCACAATTCGGCATAGATCTCCGTTGCCGGTTCTAAGGTCTGATAACCAAGTCAACTATTGATATACTCCTTTGGAGACATACCAGCACAGCGCTTAAAGAACTTCCCGAAGAAAGATTGATTCGAGAAGTTCAGCTGTTCGCTGATCTGCTGAATAGTCAGTCTGCCTGATTTTAATAACGTTTTGGCTTCCAGTATTACATAAGCATCGATCCATTCTCCTGCCAGTTGCTGACTGATCTTATAAATGACAGTAGAAAGGTACTTAGGAGAAATACACAACAAGTCCGCATAGAACTTCACACTCCGTTCCTTCCGGTAATGTTTTTCCACTTCACCAATAAAACGCTGAAAGATTTCCTCTTGACGTGTATGCGAATACTTTGACCGTGACTCTTCTTCCTTCAGCACTATAGGCAGCATTCTATAATACAATATCTGTACATAAGATTGCAGCATCGGAATCCGGTAAGGATGGTCCAGCTCCTGCAAAGTCGCTTTAATGGAGTGATAGACCCCAACAAACGCCATTACTTCCTTTTCCTCTAAAACAAAGCAATGTCTACTCTGCAAACACTTATAAAAAGACATTACCTGAGTCGTCTTTTCGGTGACAGGCATAAAATTGGTCCGGGTAGCTATCATAAATCCCCGAAAGTCATTACTTATAGAAAGTACCTCAAAAATCATCCCCGTGATTATAACACAAAACATGTCCGGACGCAACGTGTATTCTTTCAAAGAAATCCGTACATGCAGCTCTCCTTGCAAACAAAACAGTACCATAGACATTCCCGCCTGAACAGGAAAATCGTTTTGAGGCAACTGCTCCAAAGGTTCGGAGAAAGGGATTTCCATATTATCCGATAACACTATCTCCCCTTTTATAAAAGAAACCATATCCATTTCTGTCAGATGAGAAATATCAAGCAAAAAGATATTATGACCCATATTTTACTAAATTATTAGAGAATTTGACAGCAAATGTAATCGATCCGAAACATAAAACGAGTATGATTCGACCTATTGACCAAAATGCTAGACCTTTTGACCTTGAGCCGATATTTAATCGGGAGGAAGTACGACCATATAGTACCGGGAAAGACGGAAGTACGACGAAATGAATCAAGACATGTAGTTCCAATCCCAGTTTCAACCGTTGGAACAAAGTGTTTCATGCCTTGAAACAAGATGTTTCACCGTACGAAACAAAGTGTTTCGTACGGTGAAACAAAGTGTTTCAAGCATTTGAAACTGCTTGAAACAACTTATGTCCTGATTATTCGAAGCTACAAGCTTTGATAGAGGGACGATTCATCCTTTATCAAAGAGCAAGTATCCTTTGATAGGCAATACGTTCTGTTCCGTTTTTTACATAAATAATGCCGCAACGCTGAAAGCCGTGTTTCGCCAGAATGTGCTGCATGACTTTATTATCGCGGTGTGTATCCACCCGGATATTTCCGGAGTGTTCAAAGCACCAGTTCAGACAGGCATCCGATACACCTTTCCTTTTGCCGCCGGTAGCCATCCGGTGAATGACTCCGTAGGGTTCATCATTGAGCCATTCACCTTCGTAGATATGCTGATAAGTAGGATCTTCGCCCAATATAAAGCAGAAAGTCCCAAGTATCTCTCCCTGCTCGTCCGTGCAGACAAAGCTATGACCGTCTTCTATCTCCTGACGGATGAATGATTCGGACGGATAACCGTCAATCCATTGAGTTGCATTCCCATTGGCACGCATGAAAGCACGGGCATTATCATAAATCTCCATCACCAAAGGGAGATCTTTCAGTTCGGTAAGTCTGATTTCCATCATTCAGAAGTATTATTCGAAAATGAAACAAGATATAAAGAAAATTATTCATTAATTGCACCGCAATGGGGGCAAACACCTTTTTCTTTCAGCTTCTCCCCGCAATGGCCGCAACGATATTTATAGCCGATATTCCGGTGTACTTTCTTCACAAACACCCAGATAAAGAGTGCGAGGAACAAATAGCCGATATAAATATGCGTCATCAGAATAAAGAAGAAATAGCAGAAAATACAACTGGACATCAGCCCCAACAAATAAAAGACCGCAGCTGCGGGAGTCAACTGCCGGAACAGATCATCGAGTACTGCCAAAGTGACAACCAGAAACAACCAGATGCTCAGCAAAAAGACTGAAAGAATAAAAGGAACTTTAAAGGGGGATAAAGTGGGATTGAAATAGAAATGTTCCCACGTATCCGGTACAAAAACTTGCATGGATTCGTAAATCGTCGCACTGAAAGCCATCAGCAGACAGAGAAACAACGGATAGACACTGTCAATATCATTAAAGTAGACCAACTGCAACTGCTTCCGGCGGAAAGCACGAAACAGATAGACTCCGACAAACAACGCGAAGATGACCATGAAATAAGAAGCATGCGTATTGCTGAAAAAATGGATTGCCTGCGAAATGCTGTCCGTAGGTACAAACGATTCTTTCAGTTCTGCTTCACGTATCCATCCCTGCTCCTCTTGTGTGTGTGCCAGCTTCACCCAGACACTGTCCACACTGTCGGCAGGATGGATGGCAAACTCGGCAACAACCACCCGGTCTCCTTTATACAATGCAATGTATGTATCCTTTATGGGGAGACATTCCATCGTTACAGAATCGGTGATTACTTCCAGATTGGTATTCCATGTATAATGCCGGTCATAAAGATAGTTCAGAGAGTCTTTCGTCTTCTCCGACAACTCCTCGGAAGTAAGATCGGGGCGCCTATAATGACAGGACGAAAGAAGCAGCAAACTCAACAGCAACCCCATGACAGAACAGCACAAAGCAGTACGGAGCTTTTCTCTGCCGAAAAGAAACTCCGTAAAATTCCGTATATCTCTGTCGGGAAATCGTTTCATTGTGCCGCTTTTACTTTCATTTGACAGTTCTTGCAATCGAATTCAAGACGGAAACGCTTTCCGTCATTCGACACCAGATAGTAAGGCTCCTTATAGGGCGAGCGCACTCGCTGATGGATAGGGCACCAGCCCATGCTATAACGCAAACAATGTTTGCAGAACATCAGCACGGCATCTTCTACCCGTTCCTTTTCATAAGCCTCGGCTACTTGCTGCACTCCATGTTCCCGATAAAAAGAAGCGGCACGGGTATTCATCACGTTTCCTAAATAAGTGAGGGTAGTCTGCGGGAAGGCATGGGTAGTCGGCTTCCAGACAGCCAGTTCCTGACGGTAATTGATTCGCCGGGCAGCAATCAGTTTTTCTATCGCCTGACGGCGGAAGTCCGCCAATACGGAAGCAGGCAGAAACCAGTTCTCCGAAAAAGAAACTTCGATCTTTCTCGCTTCGAAGGGCGTGTTTCCTAATTTAGAAAGTTGTGTCTTCAGGTTATCTGTCTGCGGAGTACGAGCCAGTTCTTTCTCACGGGGCAGAGCAAGCGTAACGCTGTTGTCATCTTCATCCGTCAGCGTCAGAGAGAAACCGAAGTTGTTGTCTGTCAGCAGTATGCTCACAGCTATCTTCCGCTCGGCTGATTTACGGGAAAGGATACGTTCAAACTCCTGGTCGAAGTTGCGGTAGAGCTTGGTACGGGGTTTGATGCGAGGCATTTCCTGGGGATAGAGCTTGTTTCCGTCCACCCGGTTGACCCGGAATCCCTGCAAGCGTCCTTGTTCGTCAATATAGCAGACACCGTCTCCGTTATTAAATGATTTCAGTCCGGCAACAGTCAGAAAGTTGCCGCGTGCTTCTTTCATTGTACCCATTTCCTCTCCCAACGATTTCGGAGTATCGAACGAAAAGATATCCTCACTACGTCCATGCAGGAAGTAATGAGTAAATCCACGGCTGAAACTCTTGTCCAACTGTGGTTTGAACTCGAAACAGCAAGTACCGGAAGAGGCACGCACATATTCCGGTCGGCGGGCAATGATGGCATCCAGCTTCTGACGATAAGCAGCTGTGACATTCTTCACATAAGACACATCTTTCAGACGGCCCTCTATCTTGAATGATGATGCGCCGGCATCCAGCAGTTGTTCCAGTTCGTCACTCTGGTTCATATCTTTCAGAGAGAGCAAGTGCTTGTCTTTCACCATCACTTTCCCGTCCGAATCGACAAGACTGAAAGGCAGCCGACAGAACTGAGCACATTCTCCCCGGTTCGCACTGCGTCCGAAACAAGCCTGACTAACGTAACACTGACCGCTATAGCTTACACAAAGCGCACCATGTACAAATACTTCCAACGGAACTTCGGGACAGGTCTCATGTATCTTCTTTATTTCACGAATCGACAGTTCCCGCGCCAGAACCACCTGACGGAAACCTGCTTCCCAAAGGAATTTCACCTTCTCCGGTGTGCGATTGTCCATCTGTGTACTGGCATGGAGAGGAATCGGAGGAAGATTCAGTTTCGTAATTCCCATATCCTGCACAATCAGAGCATCCACACCTATCCCATACAGGGCATGAATCATCTCTTCCGTCTCTTCCAGTTCCTCTTCTTTCAGAATCGTATTGACGGTGACATAGATACGGGCATTATACAAATGAGCATGTTTCACCAATGCTTCAATATCTTCCAGAGAATTCACAGCTGCTGCACGGGCACCAAACTTAGGTGCACCGATATACACGGCATCTGCTCCATGATTGATAGCCTCGATACCACATTCCAGATTCTTCGCCGGAGCGAGAAGTTCTATTTTACGCTGCCTGATCATTCAATATCATTAATGTTGTAAGGTGTTTCCTGATAAACAAAGTAGTTCAGCCAGTTGGAGAACAAGAGGTTAGCGTGAGCACGCCAACGTACCAGCGGACCTTTCTCAGGATCATCATCTACGTAATAGTTACGAGGAATTTCTATCGGCAAGCCTTTACCCAGATCCCGACGATATTCCGTATCCAAGGTATAAGGAGAATATTCAGAATGTCCGGTCACGAAGAACTCACGTCCGCCACGTGCCATAGCCATATAAACGCCCGCATCTTTCGATTCGGAAAGTAATGTCAGTTCGGGAACTTTCAGGATATCCTCCCTGCGTACTTCCGTATGACGGCTATGCGGCACATAAAAGCAATCATCGAACCCACGGAAGATAGAATGGAAAGGCTGCAGCACCCGATGTTCAAAGATGCCGAACATTTTCTGATTTAACGGATACTTGGGCACACCATAATGATGATACAGCCCGGCCTGTGCAGCCCAGCATATATATAAAGTAGATGTCACGTGCGTACGTGCCCAATCAAATATCTCGGTAATCTCATCCCAATAAGTCACCTCCTCGAAGTCCATCTGTTCCACAGGAGCACCGGTGATGATCATGCCGTCGTATTTCTCGTTACGCATTTGCTCAAAGTCTGTGTAGAACGTCTGCATATGTTCTATCGGCGTGTTCTTGGAAGTATGACTCTTGATCTTCATAAACGAGATTTCTACCTGAAGAGGCGTATTGGAGAGCAACCGCACCAAATCCGTTTCCGTTGTTATTTTCAACGGCATCAGGTTCAGAATCACAATCCGCAACGGACGAATATCCTGCTGCGTAGCACGCGAAGTATCAATTACGAAAATATTCTCTTCCTTCAATAATTCTATTGCAGGGAGCTTATCGGGTAAATTTAAAGGCATAATCGCTATATATTAGTAATTTGGCTGCAAAAATACGAAAAATATAGCATATATCAGGGAGGTTGCTTATTTAGAAGACGTACAAATTAAGTCAATTTAATCAAAGAAGCATACCAAGTAATGAATAAAAGCTTTATTTTTGCCGAACGAATTAGTACTAATAATTTAAATCTTAAAAAAATGGCTTACGTAATTAGTGACGATTGTATTGCTTGCGGAACTTGTATTGACGAGTGTCCTGTAGAAGCTATCTCTGAAGGTGATATCTATTCTATCAACCCGGATGTATGTACTGACTGTGGAACTTGCGCAGACGTTTGCCCGTCTGAAGCTATTCACCCGGCTGAATAATACAATCTACAAAAGAGTATGGGGCTGTGTCAAAACTAAGGCACATCCCCT
>NZ_KV804355.1:0-8930 GCF_001811315.1 Bacteroides sp. HMSC067B03
AGCGACATTCGTCAAATTCCCTTTACGGGCGCACCAGATACTCTTCTGCACTGACCTCGGTGGCATAGACCGCCGATTGTGTGCCACCCAAGCCTATCCACACCTCTTTGTAGAGCCGTGAAGGGTTGTTCGCCATGTTGATGGAGAGTATCTGCGACTTCTCCTTTTCCGTCAGTCCGAGCAACGCCTGTATCTGGTCGAACTTGTTCATATATTTCCTTTGGTCAAGCAGGATTTTACAATCCGAGTTGTTGATGATGCTCTCTTTGACCACCGGAGAACTGATGATGTCGTCCACCTCCTGCGTCACCACGATTGCCTCGCCGTAATATTTTCTGACTGTCTTGTACATATAGCGCAGATATTCAGCCATGTTCGCTGAAGAGAGAGCCTTCCAAGCCTCTTCCACAATAAGCTGTTTCCGTACCCCTTTCAGTCGCCGCATCTTGTTGATGAAGGCTTCCATGATGATGATGGTCACGACGGGGAACAGTTCGCGGTTTTCCTTAATCGAATCTATCTCGAAGACAATGAACCGCTTGCCGAGCAGGTCGATGTTCTCCGTGGAGTTGAGCAGGAAGTCGTAGCGTCCGCCCCGGTAATACTGCCGCATGGTGGTGAGCATGTTGTCGATGTTGAAGTCGGACTTCTCCACCTTGATGTCACGCTGTGCCAGTTCCTTGCGGTAGTCGTCACGCATATACTCGTAGAAGGTGTTGAACGACGGCACGATGCTACGGTCGGATTGGATGCGCTCAATATAGGCACTCACGGCACTGCCCAGCTCGCCGCTCTCCGTCTTTGTCACCTTGTCGTCCTCCGACTTCCAGAGCGTCAGCAGCAGGGTCTTGATGCTGTCCTTCTTCTCCACGTCGAAGATGTAATCGTCGGTGTAGAACGGGTTGAAGCTGATGGGCTTATCTTCCGTGTAGGTGAAATACACACCGTCCGCTCCGCCTGTCTTGCGTCGGATCATGCCGCACAAGCCCTGATAGGAGTTTCCCGTGTCCACCAATACCACATGTGCGCCTTGCTCATAATATTGGCGCACGAGGTGGTTCATGAAGAAAGACTTGCCGCTGCCCGAAGGACCCAGCACGAACTTGTTGCGGTTGGTCGTGATACCCCGCTTCATCGGAAGGTCGCTGATGTCGAGGTGCAGCGGTTTCCCCGTGAGCCTGTCCACCATCTTGATGCCGAAGGGCGAGAGCGAGCTGCGGTAGTTGGTTTCCTCTGTGAACAGGCACACCGCCTGTTCGATGAAGGTGTGGAAACTCTCTTCCGCCGGGAAGTCCGCCGCATTGCCGGGTATCGCCGCCCAGTAGAGTGTCGGGCAGTCGATGGTGTTGTGGCGCGGCACGCATTCCATGCTTGCCAACTGGCTGCCCACGTCGTTCTTGATATGCTTCAGTTCCTCCGCATCGTCGCTCCACGCCATGACGTTGAAGTGTGCCCGTACCGAGGTCAGTCCGTAGGAATGGGCTTCGTTCAGGTATTGGTCTATCCACTCGCGGTTGATGCTGTTGCTCCTTGAATAGCGAGATAGCGACTGCATGTTACGGGCGGACTTCTCGAACTTCTGCAAGGTTTCCTCACTGTTGTCTATCAGCACATACTGGTTGTAGATATGGTTGCAGGAGAGCAGAAGCCCCACCGGGGAGGCGAATGACAGTCGGCAGTCACTCCGGTCGGTGGAGAGCTTCTCGTAACGGGTGTCGGTAGCCACCTTGCCCGGCAGGTCTTCCGCGTCGGAGAGGGTGTGCAGACACAGGCGGTTGTCGCCGATGCGCATCTCCCTTGCCGAAAGCTCGATGTCCTGCAAGGTGGTGTCACCTTCTGGCATGAGCGAGAAGTAGCGTTCAATAAGTCCCGCCTTACCCTCCGTCCCCACGATCTCGTCGGTGGAGAAGCGGCGCAGCCTGACAAGCCCGCTGTCGTTCATGATACGCTCGAACTGTTCGCAGGTTTCCAAGAACTTGGTCGTGGTTTCCCTGTCCAGCTCCATCGGGATGATATGTCCCCGGCACAGCGTGCTGAAATTGCTCTGCATCCGGTTACGCTCCTTTGTTGTCTTGGTCAGGTAGAGGTAGCAGGTGTGTTTCAGGTACGGACGCTCGTTGAAGTGACGCTCGAAAGAGCGGCTTAAAAAGCTCATGTCGTCCTTCTGAAGCTCCGGTTTGTAGCGTTCCTTGATGAACCAGTCCTGTTTGTGTACGACGGAGTAGTCCGGCAGCACCTTGATAGCCTTGCACCAGCAACTGTGTATCGCCTCGTACTCCGCACCCGTCACGGTGTAAAGTTCCGGTAGTTCCACCTCGAAAGCCACCGTGATGTCGGCGTCCTTTGAGATGATGCAGCCATGCTCCACCGCTAAAAGTGGGAACCTGTTTTCCAGTGTTGTCATTTTCGATGTATTCCTCATTGTCTTTCTTCCTTTCGTTGTCGTTTGAACAGACGGGTTATCCGCCGCCGGTTGATAAGGTATCGGGGATGGCTCCGTGCCGCTCCTAATTTCATCAGCCCGTGTTCGCCGTACCGGGCGTTCAGCGCGAAGGTCTGCCATACAAGGAGGGAGGACGATGCCGCGCCGAAGCCGATACATATCCACTGGTCGATACCGACCATGTAGAGGATGACGAACAGGACGAAGAGAGCCAGCAGACCTCCGCAGAAGATGAAGAGGTACTGTGCCTTCAAGCCCTTGAACTCTACCGGACGGCCGATACCCTTGTTGATTGGGTATTCAGCCATACATTATTTATTAAAGGAAGAATGAGCGCAGGATGGTGGCGGCAACAATCAGGAAGATGCACGCGCCGAACCACGAGGCGGCTGTCTTGCTGGTGTCGGGGTCGCCCGATGAAAACTTGCCGTACACTTTTACGCCCCCGATAAGCCCGACGACTGCACCGATGGCGTATATCAGTTTAGTTCCGGGGTCGAAATAAGAACTCACCATAGAGGTGGCTTCGTTGATGCCCGCGATGCCGTTTCCCTGCGCGAAAGCGGAGGCGGTTGCGGCGATGACAAGTGCCGCGGAGAGGATTGCTTTTCTGTTTTTCAAGATGTTCTTGTTCATAAACTGTTCTTGTTTTTTGCCGTCAAAAGGGTGGATGGTCCTTTGTCGGGCGGTTGATACTTTGTTTCTTTACTTTGGTTTTAGTGGATGCCCGTTTGTTTCCACGGACGTGGGCGTGTCCGTTGCGGATGGGGATGCGCCTTGCGTTTCCTCGCCGCGTGGGTTGATGTCATTCTTTCA
Organism: Bacteroides sp. HMSC067B03; assembly: GCF_001811315.1. Lineage (NCBI taxonomy): Bacteria > Pseudomonadati > Bacteroidota > Bacteroidia > Bacteroidales > Bacteroidaceae > Bacteroides > Bacteroides sp. HMSC067B03. The sequence continues at coordinate 3,260 of NZ_KV804355.1, forward strand.
TGTTCATTTCTTTTATTGTTGTCATACATAGTTGCGAATGTCGAACTCCTCGATGTTGTCCGGCACGACGAACTCCTTTTCAGATTTCTTCAGCCGAATCTCGATAAGCCCCTTGATGCGGATGCCTATCTCCGAAGAGCCTTCCATCATTTTCTCGTACAACTCCGTGCCCTCCATGTCGGTGAACACCTTCGCCGCCTTTTCACGTTCCGCCTGTGTCGCGTCCGGGTTTTTGGCGGTCTTGCAGGCGTCGTCAATCTCGTCAAAGCTGCTGCCCGAAGCCCGTGGCGTGTCCGAGGCGTCCTCTTCCGGTTCGTCGTCCCCGTATCCCAGTTCCTCCGGCGGTATGCTCGTGAAGGTCTCATCGAGTTTTTCCTCCGGGACTTGTGCCGGGCGGGATGCGTTTCCCGTTTTTCCGTCGTCAAAAGTAGCCTCTTCCTCCGACAGCTCAATGCCTTTTTCCGAAGTGGCGGCTTCTTGCGTCGGTATGGCAGCGGTTGTCCGGGTGGATGCCATCCTGAAACGGCTCTCGCCGATGATGTCCGCCTTTTCCGCAGGGACTTCCTCGTGTGCCGCTATGCGTTTAGCCTCATTCCCGTCCAGTGACCGCCATAATCCGGCAATGCCCTTGAAGAAGCGGACAATCCGCGTGTCCATGATGCGCTCGTAAAGGAGCAGGAACAGGAACCAGAGGTTGCAGCCGACCGATACCGCCAGCAGAATGTCTGTCATGCTAATTGTGTAATTCATATCCTTCCGTTTTGGTTAGAATACTGAATTGTAATTTCGGGCATAAAGGCTCTTTATCGCATCCTCGCACTGGTTGAAATGGTACGTCAGCACATGGTCGATATAGGCGGACAGCGTAAGCCGGTCATGCCCGATTACACGGGTGATGCGCATGATACGCTCGTGGTACTCCGGGCGCACATACGCCATTTTCCCCTCACGTGCCTTTACTTCCGGGTCGCGGATGAACAGACGTTCATAGTCCTTCTCGCAGCATTTGTCGGTTACCGGGACAGGCGACAGTATTTCCACACTCGCCTGCACTTGGGCAAACATACCTCCGCAGTCTTGCTGTGGTCTTTTTTCATTCGGTGTCATTTCTTTTTCCATTTTCAAATCAGATCTTCACGTTGTTTCTTGTACAGTTCGTTGATTCTCTCCTTGTGCTGTTCCAGATGCTGGCGCAGCACGGTATCCACATATCCGCCTACTGAGATTTCCCCTCCGGCGATGTCGTTCACGATTCTGAGGATCTTGCCGTGGACGTCACGGCTGATATAGACACATTGGCGGGTCTTTATCTCGTTGCGGCGCAGGAACAGCTCGTTGTAGTCCTCGTCCTGCCTTTTCCGGCGTCCACTTTCCCTCTGCGCTTTTTCCCGTGTTACGGGTTGCACAGGAGATGGTTCCGGTGCGGCGGTGTCCTCTTCGGTCGGTGCAGCTGCGGGTACTTCCTGTGCGGGGCGCAGTGTCCCGTCCTGTGTGCGCCGCCCGATGGAGGCTAACAGCAGTTCCTCGTCGATGCCTTCCGTGTTCACTTTCCTGCTGCCCATGCTCACTGCGGTCTGATGATGTCGCTTATCTCTTCGGAAAACTCCCGGATGCCACTCCCTTTCAGCAGTGCCGTGTCCATCGGGAAGATGGTGGAGCGGAAAACGCTCTTGCGCTCTTCCGAAAGGTCACGGCGGAACTTCTTGCTGTCGGGCAAGCGGGTGGAAAGTACCGGAAAGCCCATTTCGGCTATCACTTCCTCGTAGATGCCGTACAAGTCGTTCCTCTCCCTGCCGTCCACCATCGTCCAGAACAGATGCAGCCCCTTTGTTTTCGCCTGTCCGGTAGTCATCAGCCTGTCGCGGAACATCGTGACGAATTTCAGGGTACTCTCCACGACAAAGCGGTCGGCACTCAGCGGAGTGAAGATGTAGTCCATCTGCGAGAGCGTCTTTATCACGCCGTTACTACGGAGCGTGCCGGGCATGTCGAAGAACACCACGTCGGGTTTCATGTCCTCAGTGGCAATCATCCTCTCGGCATCGTCGAGGGCGTTCACCGCATTGCTCTTGACGATGGTGTAGGCGTTCTTTTTGATCCGGCGGAAATGGTCGCAAGCGAGAGCCTTGAAGTAGGTGCTGCTGTCGATAAGCCCCATTTCGTGTTCGCGCAGCCCGTGGATGCTGTGCTGCGGGTCGTCGCAGTCCACGACGGCGACATTGTAGCCTTTCACGTTGTGCAGGTAGCTGGCGGCAAGTGCCGTGACAGTGGATTTGCCGATGCCACCTTTCTGTGTTGCGAATGCAACGAAGATTTCCTTACTCATAGTTCCATTTATTTTAATTGTTGAAGATTTCTTTTTCTATTTATATGCGGATTTGGTTGCTACATTATCCGCTTCAGTGAACAGACACACGGGCGGGTCATCGCGTATCCGGTTCTGTGGTGAAGCGGTGCGGCGAACAAGTGATGAATGACGACACTGCGTCATGAAGTCATTGAATCCGTACTTCACCGGATTGTCGGATAACCGGGGTTCCGACGGTTCGGGTATCCGCTTCGGCAAGTGTCCGAAGAAGCGGTTTTCCGGGTATTTGAATGTTCCGTTTCTCATATCTTCAAATCGTTGGTTCCTTGAATCATGCTGCAAATAAACAAGTATATTTTGGAACTTGTATCACTTCCTAAGCAATTGGCAGCACGTTGCGCCGGTTGGCAGTCATTGACCGGGTCAAGCGTCTGTCCGATACCGCTTTAAGGACGTAACTTTGCCCCCGGACAGCAGGGTTCGCCGATGGTGGCACAGCCGGAGTCCTGAAAGGTATCTTCCCATCCGTCCCCTGACGGATTTTTATGTTCACCTGAACATAGCAAGGTATGTTTTCAGCCGCTCAAAATATTTTGAGCATCCCGGAAAACGCCTTGCCCTTGCAGGGGGCGGGCTTTCCCTCCGAAGTCGGGAAGCCTTTCAAAACTGCGGTGCTGTAATCCGAAGCGGCGGCTTATGCCGTCAATCCGCTAAATCCAAAGTAATATGAAAGAGAAAAGGAAAAGCAAATCAGGGAGAAATCCCAAACTTGATCCGGCGGTGTACCGTTACACCGTCCGTTTCAATGAGGAGGAACACAACCGTTTCCTCGCCATGTTCGGAAAATCGGGTGTCTATGCACGGTCGGTTTTCCTCAAGGCGCACTTCTTCGGACAGCCGTTCAAGGTGCTTAAGGTGGACAAGACGCTGGTGGACTATTACACCAAACTGTCGGATTTTCATGCACAGTTCCGTGCCGTGGGTACGAATTACAACCAAGTCGTGAAGGAACTGAGGCTGCATTTTTCAGAGAAAAAGGCGATGGCGTTGCTCTACAAATTAGAGCAACACACCGTCGAACTCGTGAAACTGAGCCGCCGGATTGTGGAACTTTCAAGGGAAATGGAGGCGAAATGGTCGCAAAAATCAGTGTAGGAAACTCGTTGTACGGCGCGATTGCCTATAACGGGGAGAAGATTAACGAGGCGCAGGGGCGGTTGCTTACGACCAACCGCATCTACAATGACGGTTCGGGAAAGGTGGACATCAACAAGGCGATGGAGGGTTTTCTCACCTTCATGCCGCCACAGATGAAGGTGGAGAAGCCGGTGGTGCATATTTCGCTCAACCCGCATCCGGAGGATGCGTTGACCGATGCGGAATTGCAGGATATAGCCCGCGAGTATCTGGAAAAACTCGGTTTCGGCAACCAGCCTTATCTTGTTTTCAAGCACGAGGACATCGACCGCCACCACCTGCACATCGTGACGGTTCGGGTGGACGAGAACGGGAAATGTATCAGCGACAAGAACAACTACTATCGTAGCAAACAAATCACCCGTGAGCTGGAGAAGAAATACGGGCTGCACGATGCGGAGCGCAGGAACCGCCGTCTTGACACGCCGCTAAGCAAGGTGGACGCATCGGCAGGCGATGTGAAGAAACAGGTAGGCAACACCGTGAAAGCTCTGAACGGGCAGTACCGTTTCCAGACGATGGGCGAATACCGTGCGCTCCTTTCCATCTATAACCTGACGGTGGAGGAAGCGAGGGGTAACGTGCGCGGACGGGAATATCACGGGCTGGTCTATTCCGTCACGGACGGCAGGGGCAACAAGGTGGGCAACCCGTTCAAGTCCTCGCTCTTCGGGAAGTCCGCAGGCTATGAAGCCATGCAGAAGAAGTTTGTACGTTCCAGATCGGAGATTAAGGACAGGAAACTGGCAGACATGACGAAACGTACCGTTCTTTCCGTGCTGCAAGGCACTTATGACAAGGATAGGTTTGTTTCCCAACTTAAAGAGAAGGGCATCGACACCGTACTGCGCTACACGGAGGAAGGGCGCATCTACGGGGCTACCTTCATCGACCACCGCACGGGGAGTGTGCTGAACGGTTCGCGCATGGGCAAGGAGCTTTCGGCGAATGCCTTGCAGGAACACTTCACCCTGCCATACGCCGGACAACCGCCGATACCGTTATCCATCCCTATGGATGCTGCGGACAAGGCACACGGACAGACCGCATACGACCGTGAAGACGTATCGGGCGGAATGGGCTTGCTCACTCCCGAAGGTCCGGCGGTAGATGCCGAGGAAGAGGCTTTCATCCGGGCGATGAAGCGCAAAAAGAAGAAAAAGCGCAAGGGCTTGGGTTTGTAATCGGAGTATCAACAATTAAAAAATCAATGTATGTCACAACAAGAAGACGATTTGAGGGCATTGGCGAAAATCATGGATTTTCTGCGTGCCGTGAGTATCATTTTAGTGGTCATGAACGTGTACTGGTTCTGCTACGAAGCCATCCGGCTATGGGGCGTGAACATCGGTGTGGTGGACAAAATCCTTCTGAACTTCGACCGCACGGCGGGGCTGTTCCATTCCATTCTGTACACGAAACTGTTTGCCGTCCTGCTGCTTGCCCTGTCCTGTCTGGGTACGAAAGGGGTCAAGGGCGAGAAAATCACTTGGGGAAGAATATGGACGGCACTCGCCGCCGGATTCGTGCTGTTTTTCCTCAACTGGTGGATACTGGCTCTGCCGCTGCCGGTTGAAGCGGTGACGGGCTTGTATATCCTTACCATCGGCACGGGCTATGTCTGTCTTTTGATGGGCGGGCTGTGGATGAGCCGCCTGTTGAAACACAATCTGATGGAGGATGTTTTCAACAACGAGAATGAGAGTTTCATGCAGGAAACGAGGCTCATCGAAAGCGAGTATTCGGTCAATCTGCCCACACGCTTCTATTACAAAAAGCGTTGGAACAATGGCTGGATCAATGTGGTGAATCCCTTCCGTGCGTCCATCGTGTTGGGTACGCCGGGCAGCGGCAAGTCATACGCCGTGGTAAACAATTTTATCAAGCAACAGATTGAAAAGGGCTTCTCGATGTATGTATATGACTTCAAATTCAGTGACTTGTCCACCATAGCCTACAACCATTTGCTGAACCACCCGGAGGGCTACAAGGTGAAGCCGAAATTCTATGTGATCAATTTCGACGACCCGCGACGCTCACACCGTTGCAATCCCATACACCCGGATTTCATGGAGGATATTACGGACGCTTACGAGAGTGCCTACACGATAATGCTTAACCTCAATAAAACTTGGGTGTGACCTGAAAAGTCACGTAATTGATTGT
>NZ_KV804356.1:0-17216 GCF_001811315.1 Bacteroides sp. HMSC067B03
TAAAAAGCTTTGTTGCCCGGTTCTTTTTTCGTATATTTGATGTAGTCTGAAGGTATTTAATTGACTACAAATAGATTAAAAGAAACTCGCATGAGAATAGGCAACGGATAAGAAATTGGTAAAGTGCTTTGATACACTATATTTCTCATGCTGTCAAACAACTCTTATTTGTTTGCAAATATAATATTATTGCAGGTAATAATCAAAAATAACGAGGTTTATTTTCATTTTTACCTGCTGATATTTGTTCCGGATTATCAGATGCGATATATTTGTAATTAGGATTCGTACCGTGTTCCAAGCGGTTCATAAGTAACGACTTGCGGAGTTTTGGCAACAAGGGGATGCGGCTCCGTTTTATAGAAATGACTTATGCAAACCGACTTATCCATTTACAACAGTCTTCGCCCTTCCTTTATAGAAGGCGTTCACGCCGTGAAGTTCAATGCTTTGTCGGCGGTCATATCGCGTTACCGGGATTATGCCCGCAGTTCCGAACAAATAAAAGCGTACTCGGGAGATTCTCTTCTGATGCGGGACATCGCCTCCTTGCTTGACGAAGCACCCCGTCCCATAACGAGGGAATACCAGGATTTCACCCCGTTCCTGCTTCTTCTGATGCTTTCGGAGGAGTTTCATGCCGTCCATTACGTCGAGCGTCTTGTAACGTGGTATTTCGGCTACTGTTGTGTCGATGAACTGCGGACGGTCTGCACCATTCTGTCCGAGTGTTCCTACCCGCATCACGACACGCTGCGGCTGCGGTTCAAGAATTACCTGCGTGAAGCCCGTAAGACATTGGGTATGCCCGTTGAATGTAACGCTGCTGTCATGCTGAAAATGCTCGACGCCTCTTATGAACATCTCACTCCCGCCGATGTCGGGGAGTTCGAGGAGCTGTTGCACCTGGGGGACGATTACGAGTTCATCTCCCGTGTCAAATCGAATTATCTTGCCTCGGATAACGTCACGGAACTCGCCGGGGTTTGCGGGTATTCCAGCACGATTACCTTCCGCCGGCGTTTCCAGCGGGTTTTCGGCTGCTCGGCCTCCTCGTGGTTGCGTCAGCGCCGTATCGAACGTATCGGGGAGTTGCTGCGGACGACACACTACACGTTGCAGGAAATAGCCTACATGTGCGGTTTCTCCGCCCAATCCCACTTTACGGACTTTTGCAAGCGGAATATGGGGAGCAATCCCACTTCCATCCGTCAGGAAAGCCGGATTTGACATTAAAATCGGCTCCGTGATAAAAAAACGAAGAGAAAGATAAAAATCGTAATCCGCCGGTTTTTCGATTCGCTAACTTTATACGCGAAAGTAACAAGACGGATTATGATTGCATTTATAGAAAAATTAAACAGCGAAGTCCTGCGGAGTATCGAACGTATCGAATCGCGGGATACCGACGTGTTGAAAAAGTCGCTTGAAGCGTCACGTGTCCTGGGAGAAGCGTTCGACCGTTTGAAACAATATATCATCGGCTACCGTTTTCAAAACGATGACGAGGAAATAAAGTTCTTCAAAGAAATCAAACCCCGTCTTTTTTGCCGTCTGATCTATTACCGCAAGCTCTACAATATCGAGATGAACCGTCCGGTAGGAAGTATCGAGGCACAACGGGAGTACCTGGACGCCCATGTTCGGGCCATCAACGCGTACACGCAGAAACGCCTCGACTTTATCCGCTATTTCCGCAGCGGCGCCACACACCTGGACAGCCTCTATTTCCTGCGCGGGCAGACCGACACGGAGCAATACCTGGAAACCTTCTACTATGAACTCGACCCGCAGTTTTCGACAAACGCGGATTTCAAGGTGGCGAAAATCCTGGCCAACGATATGTTGTCGGTTTATCTTATGGGCGAATTGGAATCACTGGAGAGCACGAACCTCCGGAACATGGTTCTGCCATTGTCTGACGTGCGTCCGACATGGCAGGACTCGAAGACGGATCTGACGGAACTTATTTACCTGCTCGACAGTAAAGGCTGTTTCGGCAATGTGCCACTCACGCAACTTGCCAGCTACATTTCCAACGCTTTCAACGTACACCTCGACATGAACCTTTCGAGGACATTCTGCGATATGAAAATCCGAAACAACCCGACACCGTGGCTTGACAAGGCGAAAGAGGCCCTGCTTAAACGTATGCAGACGTGGAAGCGAAACAAGAAAAACGGCAATTCCGAGTAGAATATGAACCGGTAAAGCACTCTATTCCTTATAGAAACACTGATAATCAGCGTTGTATATAACAAAAGAACCGAGGTCGGTTTTCCCCCGTAACTCTCGAAAGGAACTTTCCCGAACGCCCGTATTTGCACCCGTATAAGGAGCCGATACGGGTGTTCCGTTGTAGCCCCGTCCGGATTAGAACACCGTTAAGCGTTGAATCACAGTATTCTATCGCATTTCTGCCCATAAAAATACCGAGTACGGGCCGCGGATTTCGGTAAAAAACACTGCCTTCTTCACCGCATGAACCGTTGAGAATCAGTTCACTGCAAATTATCAAAAAAAAGTCGTACCGACCTCGTTTTAAGCTGTCCATATAAGCCCGACCTTTGTAACAGACTAAAAAACAAAGGAGTATGAAAATCATAGTGATCGGTTCGCGAGCCTATAACGAGCTTGTCGGGCGTATAGAGAAAATAGAGGCTGCAATCGCCTCTCTCCCTGAAAAGGGGCGTGCATGGAATAAGGAGTATATAAACGACGAATGGATGGACGGTGAGCAGGTCTGCCGTTACCTGGGTATCAGCGGGCGTACCCTTCAACGCCTCCGCTCGGATCACGTGATCACCTATTCGGCCATCAACCGGAAGCTGTATTATTCCCTCACGGAAATCCGCCGTGTGCTGAAGGAGCGTTCCGTGCGGCGCAAAAACCGACCAAAGGAATAGGCCATGTTTCTGGACAAGGAATATTTCGACGGATGGATGCAGCGGCTCTCGGAACGGCTGGAACGTATCGAGAAGCTGTGCGCGGGGGACGTGGAGCAACCGCTTTCCATCCTGCCTGACGGGGAGCGTCTTCTGGACAATTACGACCTGTGCCGTATGCTCAATATCAGCAAGCGCACACTCCAGCGTTACCGCACCTCGGGAGAGCTGCCTTACGAGATGATCTATCACAAGACCTTCTACCGGGAATCGGACGTCCTGCGGTTCATCGAGCGTAACTTCAGTAATTTCCGTAAGCTGAAAAAGGATCGTCCTGCCGGTTCCGGTTAGGCCCTGTCCCGAGAGTCCGGCGTCATGGAAAAACGCGGAGATACATGGAATAAGGCACGACAAGGCGGTACAACCGCTCGATATTTGCCGTAAAATCAGTATGTTTGCACTTGGAAGCCTATATAATAATGAAGCAATGAAAGAAACTGATAAAATATATCCTGCCGACAAAGGGGAGGAAGAGCTGCTGCATAACGTGCGCCATATCTTGCAGGAAGCGCGCGCGAAGGTGATACATCATGTCAATTCGACCCTCGTGAGGGCTTACTGGCAGGTAGGGAAATATATAGTGGAGTACGAGCAGCAGGGAACCGGCCGTGCCGGATATGGCAAGGCTGTCATCAACACCCTTTCCAGGCGGCTCGTGGCGGAGTTCGGAAACGGGTTCACGGCCACCAACCTGCGGTACATGAGGCAGTTTTACCAGTGCTACCCGAAATATCACACGCTGTGTGATAAATTGAGTTGGTCGCATTGCCGCACGCTTCTCAAGGTGTCGGGCGATGCCGCCCGTGATTTTTACCTGCACGAGTGCGTCAAGGAAAACTGGAGTGTCCGGCAGCTCGACCGCCAAATCAACACGCTTTTCTATGACCGCCTGCTGGCCAGCCGAGACAAGAAAGCCGTGAAAGAGGAGATTTCCCGTACCGAACCCGGACGTGTCGAACCCAAAGAGATCATCCGCGACCCGTATATCCTGGAGTTTCTCGGTATCCCGCAGGGAGAGCATTTTCTGGAAACCGATCTGGAGCAACTGCTCATCAGCCGCTTGCAGCGCTTGATGCTCGAACTCGGGAAAGGCTTCGCCTTCGTCGCGCGACAGAAGCGTATCTCCTTCGATGACAAGCATTTCTACATCGACCTGGTCTTTTACAATTACCTGGCCCGTTGTTTCGTTTTAATAGACCTTAAATCCGGGGAGCTGACCCATCAGGATTTGGGGCAGATGCAGATGTATGTCAATTACTACACCCGTGAGTTGATGAATCCCGGGGATAACCCTCCGGTGGGTATCGTCCTCTGCGCGGAGAAAAACGACGCGGTCGTCCGTTATACGCTGCCCGAAGATGAAAAGCAGGTCTTCGCCGCCCAGTACATGACCTATCTTCCCACGCAGGAGGAGCTGCAAACACTCTTGCAGGAAGTGTGACGACAACGCTCACGGACATATGAAAAAAGCCGATGGAAATCTGTACTTCCGTCGGCTTTTCGTGTATGCTCGGCATGAGCATTGTCTAACGGGTGCAAGTCCCGAGTAAGCCCTAATAGCGGGAATTACATAGCCCAAGGCAAGGGTGTTCATCGTGAGGTGAAATCTGAAAGAAGCCGGCGGCAAACATCTGACCTAACGGACAGAAACTTCATATAAGGCATATGACCGTGGGTAAGGCTGCACGACAAGCCAAAGCCCTATTGCTATTCGGAACGGTCGATGTAAATGAAGTAGGTATAAGATGGAAAGACAATGCCCTTATCCGAGGAGGTCTCACGGACGCTTCAAATAGTTTTTTTACGAAAGAAGTGGAGTAAAGCTTGCCGTGAGAAGTCAGCAGACGCCATAGTAGTGCAATACTCGATAATGTTGCATGAAGGGCTGAACCTAACAATTAAACGATAGTAATTGAAACATACCTCATGAAGGAAAGAATGCAGAAAACATTATCCCAAGTTAATGGCTGCCCCCAAAGAGACAGGTCGGAAACCGAATGGTATGGGGGAGTGCAGACCTTCATGTGGATGTGTGAAGACAACATCGTGGAAGTACCATTCGACAAGGAACACCTTTTCGAGCAAATTCTTAGTCCTTCAAATCTCAACCGAGCCTACAAGGCTGTTATGAGAAACAAAGGCTGTGGTGGTATCGACAAGATGTCGTGTGAGCAGCTGCTCCCGTGGCTCTTGACCAATAAGGACGTGCTCATCCGTTCCTTGATGGACGGCTCTTACCGTCCGAACCCAGTCAAGAGGGTAGAAATACCCAAAGACAACGGCAAGATGCGCCTGTTGGGAATACCTACAGTAGTAGACCGTCTGGTGCAACAAGCCATCAACCAAGCACTGACCCCCATCTATGAGAACCAATTCTCCAAGACGAGCTACGGTTTCCGCCCGAGAAGAGGATGCCATGACGCACTACGAGGGGCGCAAAAGATAATCAACGAAGGCTACAAACATGTAGTAGACCTTGACCTTGAACGCTTCTTCGATACCGTGAGCCATAGCAAGCTCATAGAAATCCTCAGCCGTACGATAAAAGACGGCAGAGTTGTCAGTCTTATACACAAGTATCTCCGAAGTGGTGTAATGAACAAAGGCTTGTTTGAAGCGAGCGAGGAAGGGACTCCCCAAGGAGGACCGCTAAGTCCGTTGTTGAGTAACATCATGCTCAACGAACTGGATAAAGAACTTGAACGCAGAGGACTTCCCTTTGTACGCTATGCCGACGACTCGATGATATTCTGTAAGTCCAAGAGGGCTGCAATGCGAGTGAAGGAGTCTATAACCCGATTTATAGAGAATACTCTATATCTCAAAGTCAATAAGGAAAAGACCGTAGTGTCGTATGTGCGCGGAGTGAAATATCTCGGCTACTCCTTTTATGTGATGAAAGGCAGATGCGAACTCACGGTGCATCCAAAATCCAAAGCCAAGATGAAATCAAGGTTGAAAGAATTGACAAGTCGCAGCAATGGATGGGGATATGCCAAGAGAAAGCAAAAGCTTAAAGAATACATAAGAGGGTGGGTCGGCTATTATCATCTTGCTAATATGAAACGTCTCTTACTTGATACTGATGAATGGTTAAGACGTCGAATACGCATGTGTATATGGAAAGCTTGGAAGAAAGTCAAGACAAAAGTGGCAAACCTCATCATATGTGGTATCAATAAATATCAAGCATACGAATGGGGTAATACTCGCAAGGGCTATTGGCGAATAGCTGATAGCCCTATTCTAAAAAGGGCGATAGATAACAATAAACTACGCTCCGCAGGGTATGCTACTTTAATAGGGTCGTATCTCGAATGGCACCCAAAATAGGAACCGCCGTATGCGGAACCGCATGTACGGTGGTGTGAGAGGTCGGTAAACGAAAGTAGGAAGAAAACTACTTCGTTTTCCTCCTACTCGATTTACATCTTGATCCCTTTCTTCGCGGGGCCGTTCTCCGGCGGGCTGCCCACGCCCGCGATCACGATGCGCCCCCCGGAGGCGTCGGCAATCTGCCGCAGCCGGGAAGGAATACGGGCCGCCGTGTTGTCTTTCCCCGGGAGCTCTTCCGCCGTGTCATGCCGCTCCCGGCACACGTCGTTATCCTCCTCCGCCTCCTTTCCCTCGCTCTCCTCTATCGGTTTGAGGCTTTGCTGTATCCTGCGGTCTATTTCCGTCAGGTCAGCTTTCAGGGCCGTCAGTTCGGGTTCCTTGCGCCAGGAACTTTCCACCACTTCCCGCAGGACGGGAATATCTTTCTCCAGTTCCTCATTCTTTTTCCGGAATTTTTCCAGTGTCGGCTCGATGGTTGCGAGCGCGTGGATGAAGTTCATCGCCGCCAGTCGCGGGTCGGAGGCGATATTCCCGTAGTTGTACTGGTAGAGATAATCCCCTTCACCCCGGACATAAAAACGGTTCTGCACCAGGTCGAGCCCGTCTTTCCCGGTCGTTTCGCTCTGGACGAGCAGCTCGAACCCGTAGAGGCTCCCGATAGGTTCGAGCCTGTCGAGCGTGCGTGCCGTTTCGGCGATACGGTTGAGCTGTTTCCCGATGAGCTTGGGGTCGGAGGTTTCCAGCCCGTTCAGTTTCACGGGATTGCGGTACGAGCCGTCCTCATTGAACTCGACGCGGGCCTTGAAGTGTTCCAGATCCTTGCCGATACGCCGTATCAGGTCGTTGTTCTTCTCTATCTTTTCCGTGATCTGCTCCAGCTTGTAGCGGCTCGATGATTTGCCGCGCACGAATGCCTGGCGTTCGCTTTCGAGCGTGGCGATCTTCTTCTCCAGGCGGGCCTTGTCCAGCAGGTCTGTATTTCCCGAGAGGACGGCGACATACTCGGAAAAATTCATGCCGCTCTTCTCGTCGATGGCCCCCTCGTCGATGGTACGGCTTCCCATGTTGTTGGTCTTGAGCTGGCGGATGAACAGTTGCTTGTTGTGCAACAGCCCGAACTTGTAGGCGTCGAGCGACTTCTCGACGGCGTATAATATCACGTCCACCTTGTTGTCGGCATGGAGTTTGGCGATCTCGTTCCCGGTGCGTATTCCCCGCCCGTCGCGCTGTTCCAGGTCGCTGGGACGCCAGGGGCAGTCCAGGTGGTGTATCGCCACGCAGCGTTTCTGCGCGTTCACTCCCGTCCCGAGCATCTCGGTCGATCCGAAGAGTACGCGGATTTTTCCGGTGTTCATACCGGCGATCATCTCCTTGCGCGCTTTTTCCGAGGTCGCCTCCTGGATGAACCGCACCTCGCTTTGGGGTATGCCGTAATCCTCCGCAAGTTTACGCCGTATCTCGGAATAGACGTTCCACCCCGCTCCGGGTTTGTAGGTTCCCAGGTCGGAAAATACGAACTGCGTACCTTTGTACGCCTCGAAACGGCGGTAGTAACCGGCAATCATACGGGCGCAGTGGCTCGCCTTGTTGTCCACGTGGTCACTGTATAGTTCGGGGTCTATCATACGCATATCGAGCGACATCTTGCGGGCGTAGTCTGTGGCAATGAGCATTTTCGCCTTTTCCTCCCGCTCCGAGAGCGGCAGGCGGCCCAGGAGCGTGGCATCGCCCGATTTGGCGAACTGCACCAGCCGTTCTATGAACTCCGTCTGCTGGGGTGTCGGCGGGATATTGTGCAATATCTCGTTCTTTTGCGGTCGGTCGATCCCTATATCCTCCGCCGAGCGGTAATCTGTAATCTCGGAGTAGAACATGGCCAGTTCGGGAACCTTGATGAAATATCGGAACCGTTCTTTCTGCACGACCTCGTTGGTCACGGAAAACTCGTAGTCGATGGTTTTCTTGGCAAAAATGGCCGCCCAGGCATCGAAGGTGCGGATATTCTGACGCTCCAGTTCCTTCGGGCGCAGGTACTTGAAAAGCAGGTACAGTTCCGTGAGCGAGTTGGAGATGGTCGTTCCCGAGAGGAACGTCGCCCCCAGGTCGCGGCCCGTGCGCTGCTGTATGGTACGCAGCGCGAAAAGCATGTTGAGCGCCCGCTGCGACCCCTCGGGATTTCCGAGGCCCGCCACCCGGTCATGCCGGGTCGTGAAAGTCAGGTTCTTGAATTTGTGGCTCTCGTCCACGTAGAGGTGGTCGATACCCATGAGGCGGAAGTCCACGGCGTCGTCCTTGCGTGTTTCCAGCGCGTGCGCCACCTTCTGCAACTTGGCTTCCAGGTTGGCCTTGCGTTTCTGACACCCTTTCATCATGGCGCGGGAAACGTCCCTGCCTTGTGCTTTGAGCACTTCGAGGTTCTCCTCCACACAGTCCAGCTCGGCCTGCAATATCTCCTGCTGTATCTCCGGAGACTGGGGTATCATGCCGAACTGTTCGTGCGAGAGGATCACGGCGTCCCAGTCGTTGTTGCGTATCTCCCGGAAGATGCGCTCACGCTTCCGGGGCGTGAAATCCTCCTTGCCCGGGTAGAGGACTTTGGCCATCGGGTAAGCGGTGCAGAACGTCCGGGCTATTTCATGGATGTTGGCTTTCAGCCCGATAATCATGGGTTTGTTGGCCAGTCCGAGGCGTTTCTTCTCGTAGGCCCCGCAGCACATGATGAGGGTCTTTCCGCCGCCCACCTCGTGGTCGATTATCCCGCCGCCGAGCAGTTTGTCCATCCATATCGCGTCCTTCTGGCTGTCATACAGATTGTCTATTCCCAGCCCCTTGAGGTCGAGGTCGGGGAATTCCTGGTGCGTCCCGTCGTACTTCGGGCGCACGTAACAGTTGAAAGTACGGTTATAGAGGTCTGTCAGGCGGTCTTTGAAGTCGGACGACTGCTCGCGCAGCCATTCGGGGAAAGCACCCCGGATCTCGTCTATCTTGCTGTTGGCGAGCTGTATGGCCTCCCCGTCACGCACTTTGACCTCCCGCCGTTCGCCGTCCACCCATTTGAGGACGGTCTTGGTGATGTCGGGCGAAGTGTTTTGCAGGGCGTGTTTCAAAAGGTGCAGGCCGTTGTACTTACGGGTCTGCGCGCTGACGGCATACTGCTCCGTGATCTTCACGTTCGTCGCTTCCGCCTTCACGCCGTACTCGTCCAGGTTAGAGGCGAAGGTGATCTTCACCTCCGTATCGAAGAGCGAGGAGGCGAAACGCTCGTAAATACCTTTTGGAATCCACCGTTCGCCCAGGTTGAAGTCCAGGTCGTCGAAAGCGATGGGTTTGGGTGTCGCCTCGCGCAGAGCCTCCAGCGATTCCCGGGCCGGGGCGTGGTCGGGATTCTCCCGCAGGAACGCCTCGATCCGTTCGGCTTTCCCGATGACATTGCCGGCGATGAACTTGTCGGCAACCTCGTAGCCGTCCGTTTCCGGGTTGTAATAGATACGTCCTTTCAGTTCCCCGAGTATTCCCTCCACGGTAGTTCCCGTGAGCGATGCCATGTAGCGAGGTTCCACCCGGCCGTACTTGTTCAGGCTGGCCACAAGGGCCTCCGAAGCGTCGTCGGCGTGCGTGATCTCATCGGGATTGAAGGCCACGGGACGCTCGAAGATGTCGGCTTTGCGTGCCTTGCCGTCGATGTAACGCTCCAGCGATAGAATCTCCGTTCCCCGCGCGTCCATCTTGATCAGGTCGAGGTTGCGTTTGTCATTGAGCCGTCCGAAGCGTTCGGTGAAATTGTCGTAAAGCCGGTTGAGCATCTCCCGCAGGGCGGGGTTCGCCGTCAGCGTTTCCGCCTCGTTGTTATAAAGGTGGTAATAGGCATCGCGTATCTCGATATACATGGAGGCTTTCGTCCGTTGTGCAGGCGTGAGTTCCAGCGGGTGGAACATGGGTTGCAGGGATTCAATCCCCCGCAGGTAGCCGACCCGGTTTTGTCCGTCCGTGACGAGTGTCCCCTCGCGGAAATAGGGGGCGACCTCACCCTCGAACGGGCGGGGTTTCATATCCGCCTCCCGTATCTGCGGCATTTCTTTACCGGGTTCTTCCTCCTCCGGATTTTCCGACGTGTCGAACAAGCTGCCCGTTCTCGGCGTACCGGCGGCTTGTTTCCGTCTGTCTTTCGGGGCTTCCGTCGGGGGGCGTACCGCCTGCCGTTCCCGCTGTTCCGGGGTTTCCTGCTGCCGGGCGCTTTGTCGGCGCAGTTCCGCCCTCCGTTCCGGGGTAAGCGACATCATCATCTCGTAAAAGCCGTTGATCGGCGGGTTATCCTCCCAGTTCAGGGAGGCATACAAGTCTTCGGGATCACGCTCCGGTGGCGTCGTTTTCGGCATTTCGCTCTTCTGTTCCTCCGGAGAGGAGGCCGGGGCGAATAACGAGGGTTGCCGGGGCGTCTTCCGCTTTGCTCCCCGGCGGCTGTTCCTTTTCTTGGATATACCGAGTTCTGCCTGCCGCCGCTCCTCGGCGCTGAAGCCGAACAGGTCGTAGAGCGTCAGCAACGGTTCCTGCTGCACGTTTACCGGTTCGGCAGCCGCCGTTTCCACCGTGTCGAAAAGCGACCCGGCGAAGCCCTCCCGCGGTTTCGGTTCCGTTGTTCCGCCCACGTGCTGCACGGGAGTATCCGCCATGCCGAAATCTTCGGGTTTCGGCGGGTGCTGCTCCCACAAGCGATTCTCCCGCTCCTTCGACCAGGCCCCGAAGTCGGCCAGATCCTCTTCGGTCGGTTCTCCGGCGGGTGTGGCGGCAGAATCCGGTAACACTTGTCCGGGTTTGTTTTCGATTCGGGTAATCTCCCCGGTTTCGGTATCGACATGGTAGCCCTGCGCCGCCATTTCTGCGACGACGCGGCGTTTTTCCTCCTCTTCCCGCTGCTGCTGAAGGTTACGGGCGTCGGCGATAATCTCCTTGACGATTTCTCCGGCAAGGCGGGGCTCGTATCTTTCGGCACGCTGGCGTTCCGCCTGACGGGAACGGGACAATTCCCGCTCCGGTGTACCGGGTGTCTGTTCCGGAGCATGTTCCAGGCAATAACTCTCGTTGAAATGCCGGTTGAAATCCTCCGAGAGCATACGCCGCATCTCCCGGTCGATGCCGTCCACGCCCTCCGCGTGGGTGAACTCCATCGCCGGTTTGCCGTAGGGGTCTTTGCCTACTTTGGCCTCGGTATGGATCACTCTGTCGAACGACTGGAAAAGGTTGTTTATCCGGATGCCGTTCGACAGCTTGCGGGATTCGATGAAATCCCGCTGCCGTTCGGACAGTTCCCCCGTGGCGGCTTTCTTTTGCAGGATAACCAGGTCGCTGCCGACCTCCGTCCCCGCGTGTTCTGTAAAGAGGTTGTTCGGCAGCCGGATGGCCGATACGGGCTCGCAGCGGTTCATCAGCCACTCGCGCACGGGGCGTCCCTGCTCGGCGTTCAATACTCCCTGCGAGGTGATGAATGCCACCAGGCCGCCCTCGCGTACCATATCGACGGACTTCATGAAAAAATAGTTGTGCAGCGCCCGTGTGCCTTGCCGCCGCACGGGGTCGGTATGGGTGGAGAAGAACGGGTCGAAGAGCGCCACGTCCCCGAAAGGGATGTTGCTCACGGCCACGTCGTAGTAACCGGCGTATTTGGGTTCGATGCGCTCGAATCCCTGTACCCGCACCCGTTTTTCGGGGTGCAGGTGCTTCAGGATCAACCCCGTGGCGGGGTCTTTCTCGAAGCAGGTGATCTCCGCATAGGGGGCGTGGAAATCCACGGCACTGACGAAAACCCCCGTTCCCGCACTGGGGTCAAGAATACGTTTGGGGACGATCCGCGTGTCCCATATCGCCTCCACGATGGCGTCTGCCACTTTCGGGGGCGTGTAAAAAGCCGTCAGGACGGAGTTCTTGATCCCGTCCATGTAGCGCTTGTATTCCCGTTCGTCGGGGGTGTTCGCCCTGATGACCTCGTGCAACTCGGCCACGAGCGTTGCCATGCCGTCCTTGTCCGGTTTCCCGGTGGGGTTTTCCAGCACTTCCTTGATGGCGCCGAAGCCGCTGTATGCGCCGAGTGTCCTTTCTTCTTCGGGAGTCGGCGCCCGCCGTTCCCTGTCGAGCGTGAAGGCCGTCTTCAGCGCGTCGATATTCTGGCGGAGGTGGGTTTTCTTATTGAATGCCATCTTCGAGAAGTATTTGGACGGTTCCCGTCAGTTCGGTATAGAACAGTTCGTAGTCGGGCGTGTCGGCGAAGTCGTCCGTGAGGTCGTACTTCTCCAGCACCCCGCGGCAGAGGGGCAGCAGGCGTAGAGCCGCCTGCCGGGCGGTATCCTCGGGAATCTCCGCCTCGAATTCCCTCCAGAGGATGTTTACCAGCGTGTTGTAGGGTGAAAAGTGCAGTCCGCGGCAGAGTTCCTCGCGGGCAATTTCTTCGGCCTCGATGTGGTTGCAGCCCGAACGGATCGCCTCGCTGTACGCTTGGGCGGCGCTGTCGGCCCGCTCGGCGATGAACTCACTTTCGGCGATGAGTTCCGGGTGGCTGTCCTTGAGGTAGGATAGTAACGAAAGTCCGTAATAGGACAATTCCCCCGTGGGGGTATGGTGTTGCTTGTCTGGCATGATAAGAATTTTTAGTGGTCGTTGATAATCGGGGAAGAGAAAGGCGCCCCGGGTTCCCACCCGAAGCGCCGACCACTGAAAAAATCCTTATCAAACAAGCGTATCTCGTTATGACAGGTCTTTTCCAGTGGCAAAGGTAACGATTATTTCCGTTTGTTCCTCTTTCCCTGCCTGGGAGTATCGCGCGGTTCGAAAACGAACGAGGTCTTGAACTGGTCATCGAGCGTGAGGGCCGCGTCGAACGTTCCGCCGCCGTTTTTGACGAATCCCCGGATCGTGCCGGTTTTGCCTTTGGTCAGCAGTTCCGCGAGCTGCTTGTCGGTCAGCTCCTTGCGGCCCACGGTTCTCCATACGGTCAGGCCGCAATCGGGATTCTGACACTTGGCGAGTTTGGGATAGAACACCACGGGCCTGCCGCAACGCGGGCAGGCTGTGTCACTCTCCGCGCCGTCGATTCTTGCTTCCAGCAGTTCTTTGGCGATTTGCGAGGTGAAGACCTCGATACCGCGATGGAACGTCGGGGCGTCCATCTCCCCGGTGGCGATCTTCGAGAGGGCCAGTTCCCAGCCGCCCGTCATGGCGACATCGGCAATCTTCTTGTCCCTGACCACGGCATACACGGCCAGTCCCTTGTCCGTGGGTACAAGCGACTTTTTCTCTCGCCTGACATACTCGCGGGCAAAGAGCGTTTCGATGATGGCGGCACGGGTGGCGGGCGTGCCGATGCCGGCATCTTTCATCGCCTCGCGTTCGGCCTCGTCGGACAGTTCGCGTCCGGCGGTTTCCATCGCCGCCAGCAGGCTCGATTCCGTGTGAAGGGGGCGCGGCCGGGTCTGTTTCTGTTCCGTGCCGCATCCTTTGACGGGCAGCTCGTCGCCTTGCACGATGTCGGGAAGGAGGGTCATGTCCTCCTCTTTCTCTTCGACAGGTTCATTCAGGACGGCCCGCCAGCCCGTCTCGACCATGATACTGCCGCGGGCCGTGAAATCATGTCCCGCGCTTTGCAGGGTAAGGAAAGTGTTTTCTTTCACGCAGGCCCCGGAAAAGGTTTCGAGCATCCGCCCCGCGACCATCTCATAGACGATGCGGTGGTCGGCATCCAGTTCGGAGGGGAGGTTCTCGGTGGGAAGCAGCGCGTGGTGGTCGGCGATCTTTTCGTTGTCCACGCTTCGGCGGGAGAGAGATGCGGTATCCATCCTGCCCGCGTATTCCGCGAAACGGGGATAGCGTGTCATGTTCCCGATGAGTGCCGGAATCTCCTCGGCCACATCTTCCGATATATAGCGTGAGCCGGTACGGGGATAAGTGATGAACTTCTTCTCGTAAAGCGACTGGGCGATGTCGAGCGTTTTTTCTGCCGAAAAACCATACCGGCTGTTGGCCTCTTTTTGGAGTGTCGTCAGGTCGTACAAGAGAGGCGGCTGTTCCCTGGCCTCCTTGCGCTCCACGTTCACGACGCGTACCGTTCGGACGCCGATAACCTCGGCGCGGGCTGCTTCCGCCTTCTCCCTGCCGTCGAATTTCTCCGTGGAGAGGACGGTGAACTCCGTGCCCTCCTTTGCCGTGGAGAGCTTCAGCCGGAAATAGGTGGCGGGCTTGAACGCCTTGTTCTCCAGGTAACGGGAGCAGATGATCGCCAGCGTGGGGGTCTGCACCCGTCCGAGCGACCAGACGCCCCGCCCGGCAGCCACGGCAAGCGCTTGCGAGGCGTTGATACCGACGATCCAGTCGGCTTCGCTGCGGGCTTTGGCCGAGAGGTAAAGGTTGTCGTATTCGTTGCCGGGGCGGAGGTGTTGTAACCCCTCGCGGATGGCCCGGTCGGTCAGGCTGCTGATCCATAACCGCACGAAAGGGGTGCGGCATTCCAGGTAAGAGTAGATGTAGCGGAAGATCAGCTCCCCTTCACGCCCCGCGTCGGTCGCGACGATGATGCGCTCGGCCATGCCGAACAATTCCCGGAGAATACCGAGCTGCTTCACGACACCCGGGTCGGCCTTATACTCTTTACCCTCCCGAACCTGCCGGGGCAGGAGGATGAACGATGATGGCAGGATAGGCAGGTTTTCCCGGCGGAAACCCGCGATGCCGTACTGTTGGGGCATTGCCAGCCCGACCAGGTGGCCGAAGGCCCAGGTTACGGCGTAGCCGTTTCCCTCGATAAAACCGTCTTTACGGTTCGTGGCTCCCACGATGGCGGCGATCTCACGCGCCACCGAGGGCTTTTCTGCGATAATTACTTGCATGATGATTCGGATTTTTCAGTGGTTGTTTTCTTGTTGTTCTTCTTCTTTCTCTTTTTCCGGACGGGAGATCAGCCGGCGGTCGTAATAGACATGGTTGCCGTTCCCGTCGTAATACTGCCGTCCGTCGTCCGCCTCCTCCGGGGGGCTGCGTTTACCCGGCCGGAGGTACAAGGCAGCCAGCGCCGCGATCAGGAGCGGCATGGCTCCAGCCTGCATGTAGAACCATTTCATACGTTATACCTTGACACCTTTGGAGTTGCTCTTTTTGCTGCTGCGGTAATTTTTCTTCTGCGCCGGGGTGGCCTCCTGCTGTCCCTGCTTGAGCGGCTCTTTCACACCTTTGACCGCTTCGACGGTCTTGCCCTCGGAATTGACGGCGACCTGGGTACGGCTTTCAACGGCGGGTTTGACCTCCGCCCCCTGCCGTTTCGCACGGTCGGGATTCCAGCGGAAGAAGTCCATCTTGTTACGCTCGAAGTTGGGCTTGACCCAGGCGTTGAACGGCTCACCCTGCCCGTCCTTGACCATGCCCTTGATATAGAAAGCCTTGACATCCGCCCGCTTGGATGGATCGTTCACCGCTTCCGTCCACTGGTCATAAGCCTCTTTGGGCACGGAGGCTTTGAGGATTGTCCGGTGAATCGTGAGCGTGGGCTGTCGTTCGGAGGCCGCCGTTTCCTGCCGTCCGTTTTTCTCGGCGGCCTTCTGGCGGTAAATCTCCTTGTTCTCCTGGGCGTAGCGATTGCGATCCAAACCGTCGTAGGTAAAGGAATAGTTACGTTCGGCCGCGTCGATTTGGATATAGGCATCCCGCTTATAACCCGCGCGGGTGGTATATCCTTCGAGCAACACCTTGCCGCCGCCGTAGAAATCCATCTGCTTGCCTTCCGAGAGGTCGGCCTCCTTGATGCGGGCACGTTTTTCGAGTAGCGAAACGGGCATGGGTTCCAGCGTGTTCGTCCATTTGTCTATCGACACGTAGCAGGGCGTGAGCTTGCCCGGCTCCAGCTCCAGGTCGATCACTTTCCCGGCGTGGCGGGTGTTCATCAGGTTCGTTTTCGCCTCCTCGTCGAGCAGCACCCCGTGAAAGGGGACGTCGAGGTCGGGCCGTTCCTGCCAGTAATGCGGCACGACGCGCAGCGAGCCGTCCGCCTGCTCTTCGAGCGACACGCGCCCTTTGGTGGAAACACGCATCCCGTTCTCCAGTTCGGGGTTCATCTCCACCAGCCCGTTGGATTTATGTCCGTAAGACATGGCTTTCAGGTGCGGCTCGATGTCCTCCATGCGGATACCTTTCTTCTCCATATCCGCCAGGTCTATCTTCGTGACGTCCAGCGGCTCGAACTGCCGCTGCTCCTGCGTCTGAAGCCGTTCGGAGGGGTCGATACGGTAATTTTCCAGAATCTCCGGGTCGAAGTCGATGCGGATAAGTTTGTTCAGGGCATTCTCCGTCATGACGAAGATACCCGTGTGGACGGGGTTCTGGGCCTGTTCCATGAACTTTTTGAAGAAGGCTTCGAGGGCTGAATCCTGCGTGTTCACGTTCAGCAGGCTCGCCACATTCTGATCCGTGGGGTCGGCGGTCTGGATATTGCCGTCCCGATCCACGCCGGTAACGGCTTGCAGTCGTCCGTCGTCGGCATTCTGAACGAGCATGACTTGTTTAGCGTCGTTCTTTACGTTTTCGTCCATAATTACGAGTGTTTTTAGTTAGCACCAATAGCGATGCGGGAACGAAAGTAAGGGGAACCGGCTGAACGTAAAAGAGTTGGAAAGGCTATGGAAGCATCGGGCACAGAAGTGGCCGCTTGTGGCGCAGGGCAGAGGAAATCGGAGAAACGGAGTGCCGGGAAGGACGGATTTGGCAGAGGGTATTTTCGTGGCTCCTCACCTTATTGTCAGGTAGTCGGGATCTATTGTTAAATGTCAATAAAGCGCATGGATAACCCGTGTTTTTTTATAAATTTGCGAAAACGGGTTTCAATATCCGACAAAACGTGAGGCATGGAAATATATACCCCAAAAACCAAGATCAAACTTTCTCCGGTGATAAGAAACGGGAGAG
>NZ_KV804357.1:0-107511 GCF_001811315.1 Bacteroides sp. HMSC067B03
GCTGTTTCAACGGTTGGAACTGAATTTGGAACTACAGGGGAATAGGGAATAGCCTGATGATACTGGAAGATGTGGAAAGAAAGTGTGTGTAGCTTCAAAGCAAACAAAGAAGGCCGGCTTGCTACGCGACAATCGTCACAGTGCAAGCCGACCTTTATTCTGGTCTTATCTATATATCTTATACGTTCTTTACCTTAATCAGATACTCAGCGATCTGCACGGCATTCAGTGCAGCGCCTTTTTTGATCTGATCGCCAACGATCCAGAATGTCAATCCGTTTTCATTCGTAAGGTCTTTACGGATACGTCCTACGTAGACAGGATCTTTGCCTGCAAGGAACAACGGCATCGGATAATCCTTTTCTGCCGGGTTGTCCTGAAGCACCAGTCCTTCGCCTTTGGCGAATGCTTCGCGGGCTTCTTCCACAGAGATCGGACGTTCTGTTTCCACCCAAATGCTTTCAGAGTGAGCACGTAATGCAGGAACACGTACACAAGTTGCGCTGACTTTCACGTCAGAGTGCATGATTTTGCGTGTTTCGTTATACATTTTCATTTCTTCTTTGGTATAACCGTTTTCTGTAAACACGTCGATTTGCGGAATCAGGTTGAATGCCAGCTGATAAGCAAACTTCTCTACAGTCACAGGCTCGTTGGCCAATACCTGACGGTATTGTTCGTACAGCTCGTCCATAGCGGCAGCACCGGCACCGCTGGCAGCCTGATAAGTAGAAACATGCACGGTTTTTATATGAGAAAGCTGTTCGATGGCTTTCAGTGCAACTACCATCTGGATAGTTGTACAGTTAGGATTGGCAATGACGCCACGCGGACGCTCCAACGCGTCTGCGGCATTTACTTCGGGCACTACCAGAGGTACATCAGCGTCCATACGGAAAGCGCTGGAGTTGTCGATCATCACAGCACCATACTTGGTGATTGTTTTCTCGAACTCCTTGGATGTTCCTGCACCGGCAGAAGTGAAAGCAATGTCTACTCCTTTAAAGTCATCGTTGTGTTGTAAGAGTTTGACCTCGATCTGTTTACCGCGGAAAGTATAAGTTGTTCCGGCACTACGTTTAGAACCGAACAAAACTAACTCGTCCATCGGGAAGTTTCTCTCATCGAGCACGCGCAGGAATTCCTGTCCTACGGCTCCGCTTACGCCAACAATAGCTACTTTCATCTTTTTCTTTTGTTAAATGTGAATACTGTATTTATCTTCCAGTTCTGACGAATAGGATAGATTTGGCTGCAAAATTATAACATTTTGCCATATAAACCGCATTTTTGTCGAAGAATTATTATTTCAATCTATCTACCTATGAATTGGAGGTATGCGAACTTTTTTGTTCCTTTGCATTGAAATCCTAAAACCACGGACCTATGAACCTGTTTGAATTCAATTTAGCGTTACCAATAACTGATCCGACGTGGGTGTTTTTTTTGGTACTAATTATAATTCTGTTTGCTCCGATGATTCTGGGGCGCCTTCATATACCTCATATTATCGGTATGATTCTGGCGGGTGTGCTGATCGGCGAACACGGATTCCATGTGCTCGATCGTGACAGCAGTTTCGAATTGTTCGGTAAAGTCGGACTTTACTATATCATGTTCCTTGCCGGACTTGAAATGGACATGGAAGACTTCAAGAAAAACCGGATGAAAAGTGTTGTCTTCGGCTTGCTTACCTTCCTGATTCCTATGGCGTTGGGTATATGGAGCAGTATGAGCATGCTGGGGTATGGTTTTCTTACTGCCGTATTGCTTGCCAGTATGTATGCTTCCCATACCTTGATTGCTTATCCTATTATCAGCCGTTACGGGTTGTCCCGTTTGCGCAGTGTCAATATTACGATTGGCGGTACGGCGATTACGGTCACTCTTGCCCTGATCATCCTTGCTGTCATAGGCGGAATGTTCAAAGGCACTGTCGACGGTCTGTTCTGGGTATTCCTTGTGGCGAAAGTAGCCTTTCTGGGTTTTCTCATCATCTTTTTCTTCCCCCGTATCGGACGTTGGTTTTTCCGGAAGTATGACGACAGTGTGATGCAGTTCGTGTTCGTGCTGGCTATGGTCTTCCTCGGCGGCGGACTGATGGAGTTTGTTGGGATGGAAGGTATTTTGGGAGCTTTCCTGGCAGGCTTGGTCTTGAACCGTTTGATTCCTCATGTTTCTCCATTGATGAACCGGCTGGAATTTGTAGGAAATGCCCTGTTCATTCCTTATTTCCTGATCGGTGTCGGCATGATTATTGATGTCCGCAGTCTGTTTACAGGTGGCGAAGCGCTGAAAGTGGCGATAGTCATGACGGTGGTAGCTACTTTCAGCAAATGGCTGGCAGCATGGCTCACGCAGAAGATTTACCGTATGCAGTCCAATGAACGCAGCATGATCTTCGGATTGAGTAATGCGCAGGCGGCAGCCACACTGGCAGCGGTGCTGATCGGACACGAAATCATCATGGAGAACGGCGAGCGGCTGCTCAATGATGATGTGCTGAACGGTACGGTCGTGATGATTCTTTTCACCTGTGTGATCAGTTCGCTGGTAACGGAACGCTCCGCCCGTCGTTTTGCACTGAATGAAGATACGCAGCCGGAAGATAAGGGCGTGAAGAAAACGATGGAACAGATTTTGATTCCGGTAGCCAATCCGGAAACGATTGAGAACCTTGTCAATCTTGCGCTAGTCATCAAAGATACCAAGCAGAAGAATGGCATGATTGCCCTGAATGTGATTAATGACAATAACAGCTCGGAGAATAAAGAACTGCAAGGCAAGCGGAATCTGGAAAAAGCGGCGATGATTGCCGCTGCCGCCGATGTCCCGGTGACGATGGTGAGCCGTTATGATTTGAACATTGCTTCGGGAATTATACATACCATCAAGGAATATGAAGCTACGGATGTAGTGATCGGTCTGCACCGCAAGGCCAATATTGTCGATTCTTTTTTCGGAAACCTTGCCGAAAGTCTGCTGAAAGGTACTCACCGCGAAGTGATGATAGCCAAATTCCTGATGCCGGTCAATACGCTCCGCCGTATTATCATCGCTGTTCCGCCTAAAGCCGAATTTGAAACAGGCTTCTCCAAATGGGTAGAGCATTTCTGCCGGATGGGAAGTATTCTTGGCTGTCGCGTACATTTCTTCGCCAACGAACGTACACTGATGCGCCTGCAACAACTGGTAAAGAAGAAATTCAGCGGCACTCCGACCGAGTTTTCCATGCTCGAAGAGTGGGGCGATCTTTTGCTGTTGACCGGACAGGTGAACTACGATCATTTATTCGTCGTTATCTCGGCCCGCCGGGGTTCTATCTCGTATGATCCTTCTTTCGAACGTCTGCCGGCACAGTTGAGCAAATACTTCTCGAACAACAGTCTGATTATCCTGTATCCCGACCAGTTCGGTGATCCGCAGGAAATTGTATCTTTCTCCGACCCGCGTGGCTACAACGAATCGCAGCATTATGAAAAGGTGGGCAAATGGTTTTATAAATGGTTTAAGAAAAGCTGATGGAAGAGAACTGGCAACAACGGACGGAACTCCTGCTGGGAGAAGATAAAATGAAGCGTATCCGGGCTTCGCATGTACTGGTCGTCGGTCTGGGAGGCGTAGGGGCGTATGCTGCCGAAATGCTTTGCCGGGCAGGGGTCGGGCGGATGACGATTGTAGACGCCGATACCGTGCAGCCTACCAATATGAATCGCCAGCTTCCTGCCATGCACTCTACTCTGGGGATGCCGAAGGCGGAAGTGCTGGCGGCACGATATAAGGATATCAATCCGGATATTGAACTCACCGTCTTATCCGTTTACCTGAAAGACGAGAATATTCCCGAATTGCTGGACTCTGCCAGATTCGATTTTATAGTGGATGCCATCGACACGATCAGTCCTAAATGTTTTCTGATTTATGAGGCGATGAAGCGTCATATAAAGATTGTTTCCAGTATGGGAGCCGGTGCGAAGAGCGATATAACGCAGATACGTTTTGCTGATCTTTGGGATACCTATCATTGCGGGCTCAGCAAAGCAGTGCGGAAGCGTTTGCAGAAGATGGGGGTAAAGCGTAAACTGCCTGTCGTATTCAGTACCGAGCAGGCGGACCCGAAAGCGGTATTGCTCACCGACGACGAACGGAATAAGAAATCTACCTGTGGAACGGTCAGCTATATGCCGGCGGTTTTCGGCTGCTATCTGGCGGAATATGTCATTAAACGAATCTAAGAAGCTATTATGATCAAATTAGAAGGAATAACCAAGAGTTTTGGCTCTTTGCAGGTGCTGAAAGGCATTGATCTGGAAATAAATAAAGGAGAGATCGTCAGTATTGTCGGTCCCAGCGGTGCCGGAAAAACCACCCTGTTGCAGATTATGGGAACGCTCGACGAGCCGGATGCGGGTACGGTAGCGATTGACGGAACTGTCGTCAGCCGGATGAAGGAGAAAGAACTTTCGGCCTTCCGCAATAAGAATATCGGCTTTGTGTTTCAGTTTCATCAGCTTCTGCCGGAGTTTACCGCATTGGAGAACGTGATGATCCCTGCATTTATTGCCGGAGTATCGTCTAAGGAAGCTACCGACCGTGCTATGGAAATACTGGCTTTCATGGGACTCACCGAGCGTGCGTCTCATAAGCCGAACGAACTGTCGGGGGGAGAGAAGCAACGGGTTGCCGTAGCCCGTGCGTTGATCAATCACCCCGCTGTCATCCTTGCGGACGAACCTTCCGGAAGCCTGGATACACACAATAAAGAAGATTTACACCAATTGTTCTTCGACCTGAGGGACCGTCTGGGACAGACTTTCGTGATAGTCACTCATGATGAGGGATTGGCTAAAATCACCGATAGAACGGTACATATGGTGGATGGCACAATTAAAAAAGATTAATAAGGGAACCAAATTTCTAAAAATGGATACCAAATCACTAGAAGGTTGTGTGAGTTCAATCTTTTAGCTATATATTTATAGTCGCTTCTCTACGTAAGTCTGTGAAGATGTCAGTAGAGTGTTTGTTTTGTTTGTGTGTGATGCATTCTTGTCTGGTGTGATAGGAATGCATCTTTTTTTATATATCACAACAAATGTGTTTCTGCCAACCGTAAATAACGTGGGTGCATATCAGTCATAACAAATATAAGGCATGATTCGTTCGAAATCAGCCGAAGTGAATTCCTCGTAAAGTGCCAGTTGCTTCAAATCTCTTAATTTCCCTTTTTTCTTCCGGTATTCCGCAATCACTTTGGCTTGATAGAAGTTGATGTACGGATGGTGCATCATTCGTTCGACACTTGCCTTGTTGATGTTGATCCGGTGAATCTGTGTGGCATCCACAGAGAACCACGACCGGAGCTTTTCCACTTTCAGGCGAATTTCTTCCAACTGCTCTATCTGATAGAACCCTCCTAATAATCTGCGACGGTTCACTATCGACTGCGCAATCCGGCTTCCGATACCCGGAATCTTTTTCAGTTCGGTGGTATCCGCTTGATTCAGGTCGATGATAATCCCCGGATGGTACTTCATTAAAGTATCATGTTGTGCTGTTGCTTGTACTACTAGTAGCCGGCTGGTATCTGGGGAAATCGGCTCTTCGGCAATGCGGATATAGGGGAGAAGAGTGCGGTATTGTTCCTCTGTCAGCCCGTATATCTTCCGAAAGTCTTCCGGGCGCCGGAACCTGCCTTGCCTGTTGCGGTATCGCAGAATGTTGCTTGCCATCCAGGAAGGTAAACCGAGACTGAGGAAAGTGGTGGAGTCAGCCATATTCGGATCGAATGTGGCAAGCCTGATTTCTTTTTTCGGATGGACTGCTGATGAACGGTTGTTTGTATAATCAGGATATTTCTTGCCTGGCTTTAGTTTCTTCACGGAAGAGATAAAATCACTATATTCCTTTTCGGCTTTTACCTGTTCAGCCGGATTGGTTTTCTCCGGTTGAGAGAAAGCCTGCAAGAGTCGGGGGATAGCATATGCCCCTATAACAAGAACGACAAGGACGATAATGCCTTGTCGTTCGGTTTTAGTGAAGTAAAAAAAGTCTTTCCACATTATAGTTTGATAAGCCCTAACTCATTGATAAAGATCAGGGAGATGGCAATCGGTGCAATGTATCTTAATATAAAGATGATCAGTTTATACACAGGAACTTTCAGCGAACCGTCATTGGTGATCTCCGCCCAGACGATTTTCTTGTCGAGATACCATCCGGTAAAGATGGAGATACACAGACCTCCGAGTGTCAGCATGATCTTCGCTGTGACAAAGTCGAACAAGTCAAAGATGCCTAATCCGAAAACCGTGAATCCTTTCATGACTCCCAGCGA
This sequence comes from Bacteroides sp. HMSC067B03, assembly GCF_001811315.1. Lineage (NCBI taxonomy): Bacteria > Pseudomonadati > Bacteroidota > Bacteroidia > Bacteroidales > Bacteroidaceae > Bacteroides > Bacteroides sp. HMSC067B03. Next base: position 6,338 of record NZ_KV804357.1, read on the forward strand.
CAATGAACAGAGGATACCTAAGAAGATACATCCTCCGGTCACCAGTCTGGCCGCCTTGCCGCGTGTGAAGTTGAACTCTTCGTGCAGATAAGCAGTGACTACTTCGTGCAGGGAGATAGTAGAAGTCAGTGCTGCCATTGCAAGCAATACGTAGAACATCACCGAGAAGATATAAGCCAGTATCGGCACTCCGCTAAACGCTTGTTGAAATACATTAGGCAGTGTGATAAAGATGAGGCTCGGACCCGCATCCGGTTGTATTCCTACGGAGAATGCAGCCGGGAAAATAATGAATCCGGCCAATACTGCTACGATCGTATCTATAATTCCTACACTGAATGCGGTCTTGGTCAGGTTGGTTTCCTTACTGAAATAAGAAGCATAGGTGCAGAGACATCCCATTCCCAGACTTAGGGAGAAGAAAGCCTGTCCCATCGCACTCAGAAATACATTTCCGTCTACTTTGCTGAAATCCGGTTTCAACAGAAACTCGATACCGGCACCTGCTCCGGGCAGGGTAACCGAACAGACCACAAGTATCAATATGATAATGAATAGGGTAGGCATCATAATCTTGGAAGATTTCTCAATCCCTTTCTCGACTCCTTTGACAATAATAAAATGAGTAACCGTCAGAAATATAACCAGCCACAAAACTGGTCGCCACGGATTGCTGGAAAACTGTTGGAAAGAAGAGATGAATTCTGTAGGAGTCTTGCCTGAAAAGCCGTTTGTAAGAGCTTCAAACACATACTCCAACGTCCATCCTGCCACTACGGAGTAATAACTGAGAATAAGGAAAGCGGCGAGAACACCCATGCGTCCTACCCAGCGCCAATGAGTGCCGGGAGCTAATTTCTGATAGGCTCCCGCCGTATTTGCCCTCGAACGGCGCCCGATCAGGAATTCGGCAATTAAAATGGGAAGTCCCAAAAGAAAAACGCATCCTAAATAGATCAGTATAAAGGCTGCGCCACCGTGATTACCCGTCTCATAGGGAAATCTCCAGATGTTTCCCAACCCTACTGCTGAGCCAGCGGAAGCAAGTATTACGCCTATTTTACTCCCGAAGTTCGCTCTATCATTTTTTGTCATAAATCTTGTTTTGTCTTACAAATCGTTATAAAATGTACGTATTAAAATGCAAATATAGAAAATGATAGTTATATTTGTACCGAAATTGTAATTTTATTTAGATATGCTATCTTATATTAAGAAATATCCTATTTCGCTTTTTATAATCTTGACTGTGATTTATCTGTCTTTCTTCAAACCTCCTAAAACGGACTTGAGTGAAATACCGAACCTGGATAAATTAGTCCACATCTGCATGTATTTCGGTATGTCCGGAATGTTGTGGCTGGAGTTTCTGCGGGCGCATCGCCGCGATAATGCACCATTATGGCACGCATGGGTAGGAGCATTCCTCTGTCCCATACTTTTTAGCGGCTGTGTGGAGTTGCTGCAAGAATATTGCACGACTTACCGGGGAGGAGACTGGCTGGACTTTGCCGCCAACTCAACGGGAGCGACATTGGCGAGTCTGATCGCCTATTATGTCGTTCGACCGAGAATGAAGAACTAAAAATGGTCTACTGTCGAGCTAAGCTTGATGCCGTTAGAACCTTTGATGAGGATGGTATAGCCTTTAGGCTTGTTGGTTTCCAGTTCCTTTATTACTTCCTGTACGTTCGGGTAGGTCTTGAAGGAATGTTCTGCTGCTGCAAACTGTTCTCCCACTAGCCATACTTCTTCAAAATCACATTCTTTGATGTAGTCTGCTATCTTTTGATGTTCGGCAGCGCTTTCGGCGCCCAGTTCACGCATATCTCCCAAAAGAAGCATCTTGTGAGGTACCTCCATGTTGCGGAAGTTCTGCAAAGCAGCCATCATGCTGGTCGGATTGGCGTTGTACGCGTCGATAATCAGCGTATTATCATTCGTTTTCTTTAGTTGAGAGCGATTGTTTTGCGGTGTATATCCGGCTAAGGCTTCATTGATTTTTGCGGCTTCCACTCCAAAGAAGAGACCGATGGTGATGGCGGCCAGCGCGTTCGGGAAGTTGTATTCTCCGATCAGTTGCGTCTGTACCTGATAGGTTTCACCGGCTTTGCCGGCTTTCCATTCGAAAGTGAGATAAGGGGAATTGCCGGTGATTCGTCCGTTCACGTAAAGGTCATCCTCCGTGCCGTAAGGAATCAGATTCAGTCCCCCGGCTATATTCATCAGATAGGCGTTGTCATGATGGATAAAGACGGTGGAACCTTCTTTCTTACGGAGAAAGTCATAAAGTTCTCCTTTGGTCTTTATCACTCCTTCGAAAGAACCGAAACCTTCCAGATGAGCTTTGCCTACATTGGTAATGATACCACAGTCTGGTTCTGCGATTTCACTGAGAAACTTGATTTCTCCCGGATGGTTGGCACCCATTTCGATGACGGCAAGGTCGTGTTCCGCTTTCAGGCGGAGCAGGGTGGAGGGTACACCGATGTGATTGTTCAGATTCCCTAATGTATAAAGAATGTTGTGGCTTTGCGAGAGTACGGCGGAAATCAGTTCCTTCGTAGTTGTTTTACCGTTGGTTCCGGTGATGCCAATGACCCGGGTACCCAGTTGACGGCGGTGGTAATTGGCAAGCTGTTGCAGTGTTTGCAGACAGTTGTCTACAAGTATATATCGTTGGTCTCCTTCGACCGCATATTCGGGTTCGTCGATGATGGCATAAGCGCAACCGGTTTCCAATGCCTTTCCGGCAAATGCATTTCCATTGAAAGACTCGCCTTTCAAAGCGATAAACAGTGACCCTTCCGGACAGTTCCGGCTATCGGTAGTCACCAATTGGCAATCCAGAAAAATCTGGTAAAGAGCAGAAAGATTCATAGCCTGGGCTTTTATTTTAAACGCTGCAAAGATAGGCTATTCTTTCGGATTTGGTATCGGTTGGAGTCGTTTTTTACTCAGGTATATATCAGGGGAAGAGTCAGCACCATCCGACAGCCGTCCGTATAGAAAGGGTCGATCCGGAGGCTTCCTCCTGACTTCTCGGCAATCGTCCGGCAGATCGACAGTCCGAGGCCCGTACCCTGTGAGAAGGAGTTCATCTTGAAGAAGCGCTCGAATACCGCTTCCTGTTTCTCCTTCGGTATCCCTATACCTGTGTCGGTAATGCTGATTTCAAGTTTCTTTTCTGCTTCCAACACCGAATAAGCTAATTCGATGCTGCCATGATCCGTGAACTTTATCGCGTTATGTATCAAGTTGGTCAGTAACTGTGATATGCGCTCCGGATTGCTGAGTATAATCAGATTCTCCCTTTCCGGCCTGAAATGAAACGCTACGGTATCCCGTTCCTGCATGCCGGCAGCTTCGATGGACATCTGGCAGACTATATTAATATCCGTCCGGATGTCCGTAGGGAGTTTGTCGTATTGGTCGAGTTCTGACAGAGTCAGCACATCGGTAACCAGCCGGAGCAGGTCGTCGGTGTTGGCTTTGATGATGTTGACGAATTCTTTCGTTTCCTCATTGCCATAGTGGTCACTTAATACTTGCGAGAAACCTATGATCGAATTGAGCGGTGTCCGTATTTCATGAGACATACTCTGAATAAAAGTTGTTTTCATCTGGCTGTTCGCTTCTGCCAGGTCTCTGGCTTTGCGCAACTCCTCTCTCGAATGAGTCAGTTCCTCATTCTTAATCTTTAGTTCACTTTCCGAAGTTTTCAGTTTCCGGTTCAGGCGGCCTTCCCGATATAAGAACAGGAAAAGGATACCTAACAGGATAATCAATGAAATAATCAGCGTCGTTTTATTGCTCAACTCTTTTTCTTTCGCCTGGAGCATTAATTCTTTTTTCTCCGCATTGAGCTTTTCCACATTCAGCAGGGTGGCAAATTCACTGCTGGCGAGTCGCTCGTTGGCAATTTTTAAAGAATCGTCCACTCTTATGTATTTTTGCAGGAACTTAATCGCTTCCTCCGGTCTGCCCATCTGCTTGTAGATTTCTCCTTTGATACGGTATTGTTCGCCGTTCATGGCATATTCATTCAGCCGTTGCTCTTCCGCTTCCTGTTTCTCGGTAGCTTCCAGTGCTTTCACGAACTGTTTGCTACGCTGATAGTAGAAAGATTCCGTGCGGTAAAACCTTTTTTTGAGCGAGTCGAGCCTTTTGTCCTGGTCAAACAGCTCCCTGCATTCCTTCAGCATCTTCTCGGCTGCCGGAAAGTCACCGGATTCACTGTAATAATCCACGTATGCCAGCTTTGCCAGTATCTTGTGGCTGGCAGAATTAGCTGTTCTTACCGCTTTTTCCAGAGCTTTTACTGCCAGCTCCGGCTGGTGATGCGTAGTATAGTAACTGGCAAGTTGGGCATATGTATTACTGATGTTATAGTTTTCTAATTTATATTTCTCGGTCAGTTCGATTTCTTTTTGGCGCCATTCGGAGGCCATGACATCAAAGTTCTTGATCGTGTAAATCTGCGACATGATGTTGTAGCAGTACAGAAGTCCGGTCTTGTTGTCTTCTTCCTGTGCCTCTTTCAGCATTTTCTCGGCTTCGTAGAGGGCGATGTTGCTTCTCCCTGTTTTCAGGTAATACAGGATCAGCCGGTTTGCCCAAGCGAAGTAATAGTACTTGGGTTGCAGGGTTTCCTTTGCGAATTGTTTTACCTTACTGGTATGAAAAACCACGCTGTCTTCATTGTTCCCCTGGTAATAATAATAGTCTAACCGGGTAGAGAGAGCCACTGCCTGCATCCGCTGGTCGTTTTGCTCTGCGGCCATGTGGAACAGCGTATCAGACATGCTGAGTACGACAGGCTCCAGCAGATTTTCCTGGCAGCGCTGATAGTAAGCATACAGGGAAGAATCCACGTTATAAACTTCAGCCTCTTTCTGGGCTTTTGCAGGAATAACGATGAACAAAAGGGAGAAAATACATCCTAAGATAATTCGGTACAATTGGCTCATGGCACTCGTTTTCGGTCATTCTATTGATTGCAAATATACGTTTATTTCCTAATTTTAATACGAATACTTGCATTTTTTATCTACATTTGCAACAGTCTAACTGGAATATAATCAAGAATGAAATTGATCTCTCCAACTTATATAAATGTGAAAGGGCGCCTGCTCGATCTGACCACTCCGCAAGTGATGGGTATTCTCAACGTGACGCCTGATTCTTTTTATTCCGGTAGCCGGATGCAGACGCAGGAGGAAATTGCGGTGCGGGCACGGCAGATTATCGATGAAGGTGCTTCTATCATTGATATCGGAGCTTATTCTTCGCGTTCGAATGCCGAACATATCACTGCCGGGGAAGAAATGAACCGCTTACGCACCGGACTGGAAATTGTGAACCGTAACCATCCGGACGCGATTGTTTCGGTAGATACGTTCCGGGCGGATGTAGCCGAGCAGTGTGTGAAGGACTATGGTGTAGCTATTGTGAATGATATCGCTGCCGGTGAGATGGACGACCGGATGTTTGAAACGGTTGCCCGACTGGGAGTGCCTTATATCATGATGCATATGCAGGGAACTCCCCAAAACATGCAGAAAGAACCTCATTATGACAATCTGATCAAAGAAGTTTTCATATACTTCGCACGCAAAGTGCAGCAGCTTCGTGACTTGGGCATGAAGGACATTATACTCGATCCGGGATTTGGCTTTGGAAAGACATTGGAACATAATTATGAACTGATGGCCCATCTGGAAGAATTCAGCATTTTCGAACTTCCGCTGTTAGTCGGCGTTTCCCGGAAATCAATGATTTATAAACTATTGGGAGGAACTCCGCAAGATGCTTTGAATGGAACTACCGTACTGGATACAGTGGCTTTGATGAAAGGAGCGAACATTCTTCGGGTGCATGATGTGCGCGAAGCGGTGGAAGCTGTCCGGATTGTGGAGAAACTAAGATAAATTACTAACTTATAATTAGAACGAATACCGTGTTTTTTGACGTTGGCATAAAAGATTTTATCGATGTACTGCTGGTTGCCCTGCTGTTGTATTACACTTACAAGCTGATGAAGGCATCCGGCTCTATCAAGGTTTTTACCGGCATTCTGGTGTTTATCCTGATCTGGCTGGTCGTTACGCAGATCCTGGAAATGAAACTGCTGGGTTCCATATTCGATACCTTGATGAATGTGGGGGTGATTGCTTTGATTGTTCTTTTTCAGGATGAGATTCGCCGTTTCCTGTTGACATTGGGGTCTCATCGGCATGTCAGTGCGCTGGCGCACTTTTTCAGCGGATCGAAGAAAGAAGCTTTGAAACATGACGATATCATGCCGGTGGTAATGGCCTGCCTGAGTATGGGAAAGCAGAAAGTAGGTGCATTGATCGTGATCGAGCATACCACTCCTTTGGACGAAGTGGTCCGGACGGGGGAAATAATAGATGCGACTATCAGTCAGCGTCTGATTGAGAATATATTTTTCAAGAACAGTCCTCTGCATGACGGGGCAATGGTCATCAGCAAAAAGCGGATCAAAGCGGCGGGTTGTATCCTTCCCGTATCGCACGACCTGAATATTCCGAAGGAACTGGGCTTGCGTCACCGTGCGGCTATGGGTATCTCGCAAAAGTCGGATGCGCATGCCATCATCGTCTCCGAAGAGACCGGATCTATTTCTGTGGCTTATCGCGGACAATTCTACCTTCGTCTGAATGCCGAAGAACTGGAAAGTCTGCTGACAAAAGATAACTGAAACTAAAATATAAGTGAACATGGACAGACGAAATTTTCTAAAAACCGGAGGGATAGCTTTACTCGGCTCATTGACGACAGGTTCTGCTATGGCTCTGGCCACCCCAGGTGCATTGGGCGGCGAAGGAGCTGACAAGAAGGCAACAGTTGCTTTGGCTATGAATCATTTCGGAGTGAGTGAGGCAGACTTGAAAAAAGTGCTCGCTGCAGCATTGGAGAAAGGAGGCGACTACGCCGATCTTTTCTTTGAACACACCATTACAAACAGTATCCGCCTGATGGATGGAGCGGTGAACAACAGTTATTCGAATATAGACTATGGAGTCGGAGTCCGTGTGCTGATTGGAGACCAGAGCGGCTATGCCTACGTGGAGAATATTACATTGGAGGATATGCTGAAAGCTGCCCGCACAGCCGCCCGCATTGCTTCTGCCAACAAAGGCAATAAACCTCTGAATCTCACCGAAAAGGTACTGAAAAAGAACTATTATACCGTAGCTTCCCCTTGGGAGGAAGTGAGTCTGAAGGATAAGATGCCTTATCTGCAAAAACTGAATGACCAGATATTTGCTTTGGACAAGCGGGTACATAAAGTGCAGGCAAGCCAAAGCGACACCACCTCGCATATCTTCTTCTGCAATTCGGAAGGCGTGATGTTCTACGATTATCGTCCGATGGTGACGCTGGGGGCAGTGTGCATCATGGAAGAAAACGGAAGGACGGAGAACGGCTATGCTGCCCGTGCCTACCGCAGAGGGTTCGATTTCCTGTCGGACGAAGTGGTGGACGTTATCGCCCGCGAAGCGGTAGACCAGACCTCTCTTCTGTTCAAGGCCATCAAACCTAAAGGAGGTGAAATGCCTGTAGTTATGGGTGCCGGAGGATCGGGTATCCTGCTTCACGAGGCTATCGGACATACTTTTGAAGCGGATTTCAACCGGAAGAACGTTTCCATATTTGCCGACCAGCTGAACAAGAAAGTCTGCAGCGAACATATCAACGTGGTAGATGACGGTACTATTCCGTTCAATCGGGGGTCGGTGAACTTCGACGATGAAGGTGCGGAAGGACAGAAAACCTATCTGATTAAAGACGGAGTGCTGACCAGCTATCTCCACGACCGTATCAGCGCGAAGCATTACGGAGTGGAACCGACCGGCAACGGACGCCGTGAGTCGTTCCGCAATATGCCGATTCCCCGTATGCGCGCCACATATATGGAGGCCGGAAATGTGAATGAATCGGATATTATATCTTCTGTAAAGAAAGGAATCTTTGTAGATAACTTTACGAACGGTCAGGTACAGATCGGTGCCGGAGACTTTACATTCTTTGTGAAGTCGGGCTACATGATTGAAGATGGTAAGCTGACACAACCGGTCAAGGACATTAATATCATCGGTAATGGTCCGAAAGCTTTGGCGGACATCACGATGGTAGCGACCAACGCAAAGATCGATAATGGTACATGGACTTGCGGCAAAGACGGACAATCCTGTCCGGTAACTTGCGGTATGCCTTCAGCTTTGGTTAGCAAACTGACTGTCGGCGGAGAGAACTAAAAGTAAATGTTTACTTTAAAAAGACGAACCTATGATTACAGACGAAAATAAAAAACTGGCACAATGGGCAATGGACTATGCCCTGAAGAATGGCTGCCAGGCAGCAAAAGTCCTTTTATATTCCTCTTCGAACACTTCTTTTGAGCTGCGCGATGCGAAGATGGACAGATTGCAGCAGGCATCGGAAGGCGGACTAAGCCTTTCCCTGTATGTAGACGGGCGTTACGGCAGTATCTCTACCAACCGCCTGAACCGGAAAGAACTGGAAACATTTATCAAAAACGGAATAGACTCTACACGCTATCTGGCTAAAGACGAAGCACGTGTATTGGCAGACCCTTCCCGTTACTATAAAGGAGGGCAGCCGGATCTGAAACTGTATGATGCCAAATTTGCATCATTCGACCCGGATGATAAGGTAGCCATGGCAAAAGCCGTAGCGGAAGAAGCCTTGGGTAAGGATGAACGGATTATCTCTGTCGGTTCCTCCTACAGTGATGGCGAGAATTTTGCTTATCGTCTGATTAGCAATGGCTTCGAAGGAGAGACGAAAAGCACGTGGTATTCACTTTCTGCCGATATTACGATTAAGGGGGAAGGAGAGGCACGTCCTTCTGCTTACTGGTATGAGTCGTCGCTTTATATGAACGATCTGATCAAGAAAGGAATCGGACAGAAAGCGCTGGAACGTGTGTTGCGCAAACTGGGACAGAAGAAGGTACAGTCCGGCAAATATACGATGGTGGTCGATCCGATGAACTCCAGCCGTTTGCTGAGTCCGGTGATGAGTGCGCTGAACGGTTCGGCTTTGCAACAGAAGAACTCTTTTTTACTGAACAAACTGAATGAAAAGATAGCCGGCGACCGGTTGACACTGACGGACGAACCTCATCTGGTAAAAGCCTCCGGTGCCCGCTATTTCGACAATGAAGGGATTGCTACGGAACGTCGTTCCATCTTCGATAAGGGGGTGCTGAATACTTATTTCATTGATACCTACAATGCTAAGAAGATGGGAGTTGATCCGACTATCAGCGGTTCTTCCATTCTGGTGATGGAAACGGGAGGTAAGAATCTCGAAGGACTGATTGCCGGAGTGGATAAAGGGATTCTCGTGACGGGCTTTAATGGTGGCAACAACAACAGTTCGACCGGAGATTTCTCTTATGGTATCGAAGGCTTCCTGATTGAGAACGGCAAGCTGACACAACCGGTATCCGAAATGAATGTTACCGGTAACCTGATCACTTTGTGGAACTCACTGGTTGCAACAGGAAACGACCCGCGCCTGAACTCCTCCTGGCGTATCCCTTCGCTGGTATTTGAAGGGGTTGATTTTAGCGGATTGTAGACGTCGGGTATCGATAGACTTGGATAATGGTCAAAAGATGATGGTCATTTTATGACCATCATCTTTTGACCATTACTTTTTACTACCCCTCATGTAATTTAGTACATTAATCTGGTTGAAACATTCCATTTCGCGGTATTTTGCTTTATTTCTAACCTTTTTTGAATGATAATTATCCCTGCCGATTTAGGTGGATGCCCTATCTTTGCCGTATACTATTAAAATACTATATTTGGAGTGGACATGAAAAACAAATTAATTGCTTTACTGGTACTTTTTACAGTCATCTTTTTCAGTAGTGCAGAGGCACAGACTACTGCCCGCAAATTTGAGGCAGGCAAGAACACATTCCTGCTGGACGGGAAACCGTTTGTAGTGAAAGCTGCCGAGTTGCACTATACCCGTATTCCGCAAGCCTATTGGGATCATCGCATCGAGATGTGCAAGGCGTTGGGGATGAATACTATCTGCATCTACATCTTCTGGAATATACACGAACAGGAAGAAGGAAAGTTTGACTTTACAGGTCAGAATGATATCGCAGCCTTCTGTCGTGCGGCACAGAAACACGGTATGTATGTCATCGTCCGCCCCGGTCCGTATGTGTGTGCGGAATGGGAAATGGGCGGACTGCCTTGGTGGCTGCTGAAAAAGAAAGATGTGGCACTTCGTACGCTCGATCCTTACTACATGGAGCGTGTGGGCATCTTCATGAAAGAAGTCGGTAAGCAACTGGCACCGCTACAGGTGAACAAAGGCGGAAATATTATCATGGTACAGGTAGAAAACGAATACGGTTCTTATGGCACTGACAAGCCTTATGTTTCAGCCGTACGCGATCTGGTGCGTGAATCCGGATTCACCGATGTGCCTCTCTTCCAATGCGACTGGAGCAGTAACTTTACCAGGAATGCGCTCGATGACCTGATCTGGACCATCAACTTCGGAACAGGCGCCAATATAGACCAGCAATTCAAGAAATTAAAAGAACTACGTCCGGAAACTCCGCTGATGTGCAGCGAATTCTGGAGCGGATGGTTCGACCACTGGGGACGGAAGCATGAAACCCGCCCTGCCAAAGATATGGTACAGGGTATCAAGGAGATGCTCGACCGTAACATTTCTTTCAGCCTGTACATGACTCACGGAGGAACGACCTTCGGACATTGGGGCGGTGCCAACAATCCTGCTTATTCCGCTATGTGCAGTTCTTACGACTACGATGCTCCGATTAGCGAAGCCGGATGGACGACGGAGAAGTATTTCCTCCTCCGCGATCTGCTGAAAACTTATCTTCCGGCTGGTGAAGCATTGCCGGAAGTACCTGATGCACTGCCTGTTATTGAGATTCCTGAATTTCATTTTACCAAAGTAGCTCCGCTTTTCTCTAATTTACCGGCTGCCAGACAGTCAGTGGATATCCAGCCGATGGAACAATTCAACCAGGGCTGGGGAACGATCCTGTATCGTACTACATTGCCCGAAGCCGTGAGCTCAGGCACTACATTAAAAATCACGGAAGTGCACGACTGGGCGCAAATCTTTGCTGACGGCAAACTATTGGCACGTCTCGACCGCCGCAAGGGAGAGTTTACCACTACCTTACCGGCCTTGAAGAAAGGTACGCAACTGGATATTCTGGTGGAGGCAATGGGACGTGTAAACTTTGACAAGTCCATTCACGACCGGAAGGGAATCACGGAGAAGGTAGAACTCCTTTCAGGCGACCGGACGAAAGAACTGAAAAACTGGACTGTCTATAACTTCCCGGTAGACTACTCATTTATCAAGAATAAGAAATACAAGGATACGAAGATATTACCGACTATGCCCGCTTACTATCAGTCATCTTTCAAACTCGACAAGGTAGGTGACACCTTCCTCGACATGAGTACATGGGGCAAAGGGATGGTATGGGTGAACGGTCATGCGATGGGGCGTTTCTGGGAAATCGGGCCTCAACAGACACTTTTCATACCGGGCTGCTGGCTGAAAGAAGGCGAGAATGAAGTCCTCGTTCTTGACTTGAAGGGGCCTGCCAAGGCTTCGATGAAAGGATTGAAGAAACCCATCCTCGACGTACTCCGTGAGAAAGCACCGGAAACCCACCGCAAGGATGGAGAAAAGCTGAAACTGGCAGGAGAGAAAGTGGCGCACGAAGGAGCCTTCACTCCGGGTAACGGCTGGCAGGAAGTACGTTTCGCGGCTCCGGTAAAAGGACGTTTCTTCTGCCTGGAAGCACTCTCTCCACAGGCTAATAACAATATCGCCGCCATTGCAGAATTTGATGTGCTGGGTGCCGACGGCAAACCTGTATCCCGTGAACATTGGAAAATCCGTTATGCCGATAGCGAAGAAACACGCAGCGGCAACCGGACGGCAGACAAGATATTCGACTTGCAGGAATCTACCTTCTGGATGACTGTAGACAATGTCGCTTATCCTCATCAGCTGGTAATCGACCTGAGCAAGGTGGAAACAGTGACGGGCTTCCGCTATCTGCCCCGTGCCGAAAAGAACTACCCGGGCATGATCCGTGAATACCGCGTGTATGTCAAACCGTCTGATTTTAAGTATTAACCCTCAAATGAATATGAAAAAGTATATTTTCCTTCTGGCACTCCTCTTTACAGGAGTGCTGACAGGATACAGCCGGCAATCTGCCTATCTGTTTGTCTATTTTACCGGAAACAGGATGAGTGAGGAAGCCATTCGTATGGCTGTCAGCCCCGATGGATACAATTACTATGCGCTCAACAGAAACCAGCCGGTCATCGACTCCCGCGAGATCAGTTCTACGGGAGGAGTACGCGACCCGCATATCCTTCGTTGTGAAGATGGAAAAACATTCTATATGGTCGTTACCGATATGGTTTCTGCCAACGGATGGAGTTCCAACCGTGCCATGATTCTGCTGAAATCGAAGGACCTGATCAACTGGACTTCCAATGTCGTGAATATCCAGAAGAAATATCCGGATCAGGAAGACCTGAAACGGGTATGGGCACCGCAAACCGTCTATGACCGGGAGGCGAAGAAATACATGGTATACTGGTCGATGCAGCACGGTAATGGGCCGGACATCATCTACTACGCATATGCCAACAAAGACTTCACTGATATAGAGGGGGAACCGAAGCCCTTGTTTATTCCGGAGAATAAAAAGTCCTGCATTGACGGAGACATCATCTACAAAGACGGACTTTACCATCTGTTCTATAAAACGGAAGGACACGGCAACGGTATCAAGAAAGCTACGACCGCTTCTCTGACCTCCGGACAATGGAAAGAATCGGAAGATTACAAGCAACAGACGAAGGAGGCGGTAGAAGGCTCCGGCATTTTCCCGTTGATAGGTACGGACAAGTATATCTTGATGTACGATGTATATATGAAAGGCAAGTATCAGTTTACGGAAAGTACGGATCTGGACCACTTTAAAGTGATTGACCATGCGATCAGCATGGACTTCCATCCGCGTCACGGCACCGTAATGCCGATTACCGACAAGGAACTGAAACGCCTGTTCAAAGCATACGGCAAACCCGATAAGATGTAACCTTGCAAATAAATACCATGAAAAAACTCCTGTTCCACCTTTTTAGTGAATATGCGCTCTTTTTTTGCAGAGATTGTAGTTGCCGGACAAGCCGGAAAGATCTTATCTTTGCCGTTATAATGATCTTATATTATAAATTATACCATGAAACATTTACTTCTGCTATTTAGTGTATTATTAGTATCGTTGCAGCAGCCCCTGTGTGCCGCAACTCATGAGACCACCAGTACCCCCGATTCGGTATCCCTCTTTGCTTACGCCACCCGGGGGGACGACGGACGAAGCGGACTCCGCTTTGCCTGGAGCGTGGACGGGAAGCATTGGTTTGAGATCGGGCCGGGACACGGTTATATTCGTTGTGACTATGGTCGTTGGGGATCGCAGAAAAAGATGCTCGACCCGAATCTGAAACAACTTCCCGGCGGAGAATGGCTCTGTATCTGGAAGTTGAATGACCACGACGGATACGGTCAGGCTAAATCAAAAGACCTGATCTACTGGGAAGCCCAGCAATATCCCCGTACTACATCCGATTTTGAAGGAACCAGAGTCAAAGCAAAGATTGCCGGACAGGAAGAAACGGGAACTGTCAACCGGGTAGCCTGGTCGGTAGTGGACGAACTGACGAAAACTTACGAGCGCAATCAATACCGTAACTCCCTGTATGGCGAACGACCTGTGCAGGACAAAGAACGTTTTGCCGGCTTGAAACCGGTGAAGGCTACCGTCACAGCACAACCGGAAGAAACCAAAGAAATCAGCGACTTACTGATGGGTATCTTTTTTGAGGACATCAACTACTCCGCCGATGGCGGCCTGTATGCCGAACTGATTCAGAACCGGGATTTCGAATACACCCCGTCCGACCGGGAAGGAGATAAGAACTGGAACAGTACCCACTCTTGGAGCCTGAAAGGGGAGAAAGCTACCTTTGCGATAGAAACCTCCGACCCTGTCCATCCGAACAACTCGCACTATGCAGTCCTGAATGTCGACCGCCCGGGAGCTGCGCTGACCAATACCGGTTTCGATGGAATCGCCCTTAAAGCCGGTGAGAAGTATCATCTTTCATTGTTCGGTCGCATCCCCGAAGGCAGTAAAACCAATAAGATACTGGTACGCCTTGTGGATGCCGACGGCACTGTGCAGGGCGAAACGACAGTTACTGTCTCTTCCCGTTCGTGGAAAACTTATCAGGCGGTATTGACAGCGAAGGCATCGGCTGACACCCATCTGGAACTCCAGCCGCAATCAGCCGGTACGGTGGAGCTAGATATGATTTCCCTGTTTCCGCAGAACACCTTCAAAGGCAGAAAGAACGGTTTGCGTGCCGACCTTGCACAGACACTTGCCGATATGCACCCGCGCTTTGTCCGTTTCCCCGGTGGCTGTGTGGCACATGGAGACGGCTTGAAGAACATTTATCAGTGGAAAAATACCATCGGGCCGTTGGAAGCCCGCAAATCTGCCCGTAACCTTTGGGGATATCATCAAAGCATGGGGTTGGGTTACTATGAATATTTCCAGTTCTGTGAAGATATAGGCGCAGAACCGCTTCCGGTGCTCGCAGCAGGTGTTCCTTGTCAGAACTCCGCCTGTCATGGTGATTTGAGAGGCGGTCAGCAAGGCGGTATCCCGATGAGCGAAATGGATGCTTACATTCAGGATATCCTCGACCTGATAGAATGGGCGAACGGAGATGCGAAGAAAACAAAATGGGGTAAAATACGTGCCGAATCCGGACATCCGAAACCTTTTAATCTGAAATATATCGGTATCGGTAATGAAGACCTGATCACCGACATTTTTGAGGAACGTTTCACGATGATCTTTAATGCCATCAAAGAGAAGTATCCGGAGATCATCGTTGTCGGCACGGTAGGTCCTTTCAACGAAGGTACGGACTATGTGGAAGGCTGGAAACTGGCGGACAAGCTCGGTATCCCGATGGTGGACGAACATTATTATCAGTCTCCGGGATGGTTCCTTCACAATCAGGACTTCTACGACAAGTACGACCGTTCCAAAAAGACGAAAGTATATCTGGGTGAATATGCCACCCATATTCCCGGACGCAAGGCGAATATGGAGACAGCTCTGACCGAAGCACTCTATCTGACAGCGCTGGAACGCAACGGGGATGTGGTACACATGACTTCCTATGCTCCCTTGCTGGCAAAAGAAAGACGCACGCAGTGGAATCCGGACCTGATTTACTTCAACAACCGGGAAGTGAAACCGACAACAGGATACTATGTGCAGAAACTGTACGGTCAGCATGCAGGCGATCATTATATTCCTTCACAAATCAGTCTGGACAATCAGGACAGCCGTGTGAAACTTCGCGTTGGGTCTTCCATCGTTCGTGACAGCAAGACCGGTGATGTGATTGTGAAGCTGGTCAATATGTTGCCGGTCAGCATAGAGACGGAGGTTCAGTTACCGGGAATTGACGGTATCCAGTCTTCCGCTACGCGCACTGTATTGGCAGGTGCACCGGAGACTACTCCGCTTCCGGTGACAGATACGATAGAGGCAGGGGCCAACTTCAAACAGCAACTGCCGGCTTATTCGTTCACGGTCATCCGCTTGAAGACACAAAAGGCTAAATGATAAGGTAATAAACAGGTTTTCAATAGAGGTTTGTCTATTTGTTACGGCTAGTCTGATTCTCTTTCATTCGATTGAAGGAAATCAGACTAGCTTTTTTTGTTAAGGGGGGGAGGAAGTCATGGTAAGTAGGAGGAAGAATTATACCATGTAGTTCCAAGATTAGTTTCAGGCGGGTGAAACTAAAGTTTCAAATAGGAGAAACTCTAGTTTCAAGCATTGGAAACAATAGTTTCATACCTTAGAAACTAAAGTTTCAAGCGCTTGAAACTTTCTGGAGCACCTGTCGCTTTGCTTCAATCAACCGCATGATTGGTTTTAATCAACCGGTCAATTGTTAATGGGTGACATCTCAGGTATTAATAGCCTGAGAATGGTATAACACTTGGAAAGTGACAATAAGAAGGATGATATGCGGTATTATCACTCTATTATCACCGGCTATTGTCACCGATAAATATTTTGTAATCAGTGACTTATACCTAAAAGTGATAAGTGACAATAAGAAAACGTGTTTTATTCTGAAGAGAGAAGTATGTAGTTTGCCATTATTTAGGCACGGATTACACGGATTAACACGGTTTTTAATAGTCTATCCAATCTCTTAAAACCGTGAAATCCGTGTAATCCGTGCCTAAATATTTGTTACTTGTCAATTTATAACTTTGCAACCACCTTCTTTCCTCTGTAAGAAACGGACTTGTCGAATGTAGCTGAGTCACCGTCACCACAGCCTTTTCCCGGTTCCACTACTATCAAGTTGAACTTACGGTTCTTCAGCATTCCCTTGTAGCTGCCTTGTCGGTCGTCAATGGTTAGTGTACGGTCTTGGTCGTTCCATTTCAGAGTGATGGTGGAATAGGCACCCTTTTCGTAATTGTAATTGTCGAACTCATCTTCGTAAAGGGTAAATTCAGCATCTGCTCCCGGATAAATACGGATGGTCAGATTATCCCATTTCTTTTCCGTAGAGTATTGTACAGCGGGCCCCCAGGGGAGGATAGAACCGGCACGAACGTAGATCGGCATAATGTCAATCGGTACTTCACGCTGGAGTGTCTGTCCGCCTTCCAGTGTTTGTCCGGTCCAGAAGTCGAACCAGCGGGCACCTTGGGGAAGGTAAACATCGGTTTTTCCGATCCTGCTCATGTCTTTCTGGTGACCGTTCTGTTTTTCGTCTTGCCAAGTATACAGAGAATCTGTTACCGGGCGAACCAGGAAATTACGTCCGAACATATACTCAGTGTCCATATCGAGCACCTTTTTGTCTTTCGGGAAGTCCATCATAAGCGGGCGCATGATGCTGCCTGCCTTGCTGGTCACTTCCCAGGAAGTGCTGTAAATGTAGGGTAACAGGCGGTAACGTAAATGAGTGTATTTTTCCAGTGCGTCATAAGACCAGTCGCCCTTCTTGCCGAACTGGTATATCTCCACGGCTACCGGGCTGGAGTTGTGCGAACGCATGATAGGCTGGAATACTCCCCACTGATACCAGCGGACGTGCAATTCATGATAAGCGATGTTGTTGACATTATTGTTATATCTCCATGCGAAGAAGCCGCCTAAATCTGTGTTCCAGTAGGGGATGCCGCATAATGTATAGTTCAGTCCTGCAGCTAACTGCTTGCGCATCACGTCCCAGGTCGAAACGACGTCACCGCTCCATGAATGCGAAGCATAACGTTGCTGTCCCAAGAAAGAAGAACGGGTGAGCAGGAATACGCGCTTGTCGGAAGTGGTGGCGCGTTGGTGTTCGTATACCCCTTTGTTGGACATTAAGGGGAAGGCGTTGTGTACTCTGCGGAAAGACCCCAGATAGGTCTGTGTATTGAAGTCCTGGTCTTTGATATCCATATGGTCCGGTTCGGTGGAGTCGAGCCACCATGCATCCATACCCAGATCGAAGATGTTCTTTTTCATCGCCGCCCAGTAGATATCCCGTGCTGCCGGATTATATGGATCGTAAGGTTTGACTCCGGCTTTGGGCGGCCACGTCTCGAAGTGGAGCAGTGCTTTCAGACTGTCCATCTTCTGGTACATTTCCGTCCACGGTCCGAAGGAGGCCCATACTGAGATCATGATATGTGCGTTCTGCTTGTGTACATAGTCTATCATCTCTTTGGGGCTTTTAATGCGGGGAGTTCCGTAGTTGGCGTTCTTGTCCTCTCCGTTGGGGAGGAACTTCATGTATTCCGGATCACCCATTTTGTTGATGTAGCGGGGATTCTGGAATTTCATGGAATTCCAGTTTTCGTTGCAACCCCAGTATTGCCAGTCCTGGATAATTCCGTCCAGAGGAACTTTCAGTTCACGGTATTTGTCTACGACTTCGCATAGTTCATCCGGACTTTTGTAGCGTTCGCGACATTGCCAGAATCCGAGAGTCCAGAGAGGATACAAAGGAGCTTGACCTGTCAGGTCGCGTACTCCGGCTATGACTCCGTCGGCGTTGCCGCCGTAGATGAAGTAGTAGTCGGCACAGTCACCGACTTCCGAGTCGAAGGAAGTCTCTTGCGGGTTGTCGAGGAAGGTGGTGGGAGAGTAATTGTCCCAGTAGAGGGCATAGCCTTTGATAGAGTGAATGAAAGGAATGCAGATACTCATGTTCTGGTTGCGGAGGAAGAGTTTCTGATTACGCTGGTTCACTTTCCCTGTCTGCTGCTGCCCCAAACCGTAGATGACTTCGTCTTTATCCAGCAAGAAAGCCTGCCGGACATTGTACGACGGAACGCCGGCATCGTTGAAAGGAGTAAACTGCGTTCCGTAGTCTTTGTCTGTCAGCAGTCGTTGTCCTGCCGTATCGAAGAAGTGGATACCACCTGTTGCGGGGTTCACTTCCACTTGGATGGCATTGCTGCTCAATGTCACATTTTTCCCCTTTTCACCGAAAGAAACCGAGGTCTGTTCCGGTGTTTTGGTGACGACGAGGCTTTCCTTGTCGGAAGCCGTTTCGCTTAGTGTTTTATATACCCGGACGATAGTAGGCGAATAGAATTCTATACTGACGTCCATCCCTTGTGCTGCATACTTGATGCCTTGGGAGGTGCGTTGTACGTTTTGTGCCGTACCGTTTGCGGCAATGATCGTTGCCCATGCCAGCAGGATGCCTGTTTTTCTAAGATTCATTTTCATGGTTTTCAAAAGTGCTTTATGATACGGCAAAGGTAGGGCAGAAGGGCTTCTCGCTGACAATAGCCAGGTTGAAACAAACAACAATCAGGTTGATTTCTTCGCTTTCTCCGCATATTCAGACGGACGGCACCCGTACATTTCCTGAAAACATTTGCTTAGGTAGCTGGAACTGCTGAAACCGGTACGCTCCGCTATTTCAGTTACGCTCAGTTGGCCTTCGGCAAGCAACTGTGCTGCCCGTTGAAGACGGATGTTACGGATGAACAGGCTGGGAGACTGGTCGAGCAAAGTCACTAGCTTGCGGTAAAGTCCGGTACGTTCCATGCAGAGGTCACGGCTCAGTTGCTCTACGGAGTAGCCGCTTACGTCAAGGTTCTTTTCCACCAGTTCGATGGCCTGTACCAGGAAGGCTGAGCCATTATCAGATGCTGTCGCGTTCGTATCGCAGGCAGGATGGGGGCAGTCCTTTTTCTCCGAACGGTTTTTCTGTTCGGCCTCATAGTTATTGCATTGTTCTATCAGGTTGCGGATACGGAGCAGCAGAATTTCTTCTTTATGTTGCTGTTCCATCTTTTTCTTTGTCTGATAGATATAGAGGCGGATGCTGCCTGAGACGATCAGTAATAGGGCGACTGTATACAGAACGTAGGCAGTAGTCGTTTTCCACCAAGGGGCGTGGATGGTGACCTGTATCTTTGTGATGTTTTCGTTCCATTGCAACAGGTTGTCGGATGCGGCAACCTTGAATGTATATTCTCCGGGTGGCAGATTGGTGTAAGATGCCTGCAGGATACCATTGCCGACGGTTGCGTTCCCTTGTCCGCTTGCGAAGGCGTTCATCCATTGTTTGTCGATTCCTTCCAGTTGGTAGCGGTAATAGGTACGTTCACTGTTCACGTAGTTCAGTGCCGAACATTCGAAGGTCAGAAAGTTCTGGTTGTAGCCCAGTTCTATCTTCGTGGTATAAGGAGCAGCTTGGGGCAGGATGATGCGGTTTCCGTACCTTTCTCCCGTGTTGACTTTCTCACCATATAGACGCAGGGTGGTGAAGACCGGTCTGTAGGGCAGTCCCGGAGTGGCGAGTTCCTGGTCGGGGCAGAAAATGGTAAAGCCGTCGATGCCTCCGAAATAAAGTGTGCCGTCGGAAGATTCGAAGACGGCTCCTTGCATATATTCTCCTTCCAATGCGCCGTCTAACTGGTTGAAATTGGTAAAACCGACCTCCTGATTCTCCGGATGGACATGAATACGCGAAATACCATTGCTGGTAGTCACCCAGATATTGTTATTCTTATCCTCGATGATTGCCTGCACGAAGTTGTTGCTCAGTCCGTTTTCACGATAGAAGACACGGGGGGAGGCTGTGTGGTCCGGCGTTTGCCCGTTATCAGTGAAAAGCTCCAGTCCGTCGGCTGTTCCTGCCCATGTCCATCCTCGTGAATCGGTGCATAAAGCGGTGTACGATTGGTTTCTGTACGATTGGTTTCCACTTCCCCGGTTCAGCGCTCTTGCAGTTTCTGTAGAAATCGATGAGGCTGATACAGGCACTAGGATACGGGCACCTTCTTTGTCGGTCGTCAGCTGATAGATTTTAGAATGACTTTTCAGATAAATGTGGTGGTCGTCGTCTTCCGCAAAGGCTTCGACGGTTACATCCTCTTCCGGTGATACGGGGAAAGAAGTACGGCTGACGTTCAGCAGTTTGTGCATGGCAGGGTGATGATAGAGCAATCCCCGATTGAATGTGCCGACCCACAATCCGCCCTGAGCATCCTGAAAGATAGTGCTGACTTCGGTCGAAACGAGCTGCCCTTTCTTTGTTTCCAGTACGGGAATATACTGTTGTTCCCCGTTTTTGAGGTCGATGATCCAGAAACCGTGGTAACAACTGACGTATGCTTTCTCGCTCTGTGGGGTGACGATTAAGGTGTTGAGCGTGTAGTCTTGCTCGAACAGCTTTTGCCATGTCCGGTTTTGCGGATTAAAGTAGAATAGTCCTCCTTTGCGTCCATTGCGCAACTGGTAGAATCCTTTCTCGCTTTTAACGACAAGAGAGGTATACCCGAAGTTCTCCCGTTCGGATGCGGGGTAAGCTGCCCGTTCGTACAGTCGTTTGCCGGTTTTCGGATCGTAGCATGCTACTTCGCCCGTGTGATAGAATAAATAAATCGCGCGTTCGTCTGAATTTACGTCTTGTAGCTTTCGCTGCTCATGCTCCGGCAGAGACATGCGGATGCCTGTTTTCAGTTCCTGCAATGTCCGGGAAGTAAGCAGCCAGATACGTCCCGAATGGTCAACGAAAAGGTCTTCTACCGGTTCGTGTATATCTCTTTCCCGAAAATAAGAGTCGAGGTCGGCAATGTATTCTTCTTGAGGGAGATGGATGCACATCAGTTTATGACGATCTTTGATCCACAGAAGAGAATCCCCGCATTGATAGATGCGGTAGTATCCGTCATACTGTTTCAGCGGATAGACGTTTTCTGCCTTGCGGTGGAGGTAGCTGAAATGCACGCCGTCATACAGATTGACGCTCCCGTTGGTGGTAAACACCATTCTTCCGTCGGGTAGCTGGAGCATGTAGCGTATTTGGTTGTCACTCAATCCTTGAGCCGTATTGACCGACGTAAACAGAAAGTCGCCGGCACTCACAGTCAGCGTCATCCTGATACATAGGATGAGGAATAGGAGTATTCTGGTGTTTTTCCGGTTATTTGCCGTCATTAGGATACGGATTATGGTTATCGATGACAAAGATAGAAAAAGTCGGGATTATACTTAGTCAAACGATTCTTTTTATAAGGAGTTTCGGGAGGGGATGTCTGTATATCAATCAAAGAGGGGGGAGAAATCATGCAAACGCCTGAAGCCTGTGTGCGGAGATAATTATATTTCCTATTTTTGCTTTCGGTATAATAGGAAAGCATTTTAATTATAAAACGAAGAATAATATTATGAAGAAACTTGTAAGTGCTTTGGTGGCAATTCTTGGTATGGGTACTCTTGCAGCGCAGGATGTAGTTGTAAAGGGACCGGACGGAAAGTTGCAGTTGGCGGTATTTGCTCAGAACGAGACGAAACCTTGCTATTCTGTCAGTTATAACGGACAAACGATGCTGGAGAAGTCCCCTTTGGGTATGGATACCAATATCGGTGATTTTACGAAGAATCTCAAACTGGCCGGACATTCCGTTGACAAGATCGACACTGTCTACCGGCAGACGCGTATTAAGGTCTCCGAAGTACATTACCGTGCGAATGAACTGACTTGTCATTTCGAGAATGAGAAAGGGCAGAAACTTGGAGTTGTCTTTCGGGTGAGTGATCATGATGTGGCTTTCCGTTATACTTTGCCGCATCAGGGTGGAAGAGCCAGTGTGACGGTGAATGAGGAAAAGACAGGTTTCCGCTTTCCCGAACAGACTACTACTTTCCTGTGTCCGCAGAGCGATGCGATGATAGGCTGGAAACGTACGAAACCCAGCTATGAGGAAGAATATAAGGCAGATGCTCCGATGAGCGAACGTTCGCAGTATGGACATGGATATACCTTCCCTTGTTTGTTCCGTGTAGGGGATGCCGGCTGGGTACTGGTCAGCGAGACGGGTGTGGACAGTCGCTATTGCGGTTCCCGGTTGAGTGACGTGAGCGAAGGAAATCTATATACGGTTGCTTTTCCGATGGCGGAAGAAAATAATGGCAACGGGACGGTCGCTCCTGCTTTTGCATTGCCCGGTGCTACTCCGTGGCGTACGATCACGGTGGGAGATAATCTGAAACCGATTGTAGAAACGACTGTTCCGTGGGACGTGGTAAGTCCGCTTTATGAAACGGAACATGAGTATCGTTTCGGTCGCGGTACATGGAGCTGGATTCTTTGGCAGGACGGAAGTATTAACTATGATGATCAGGTGCGTTATATTGATTTGGCTTCGGTGATGGGATATGAGTACGTGTTGATAGACAACTGGTGGGATACGAGAATCGGACATCAGCGTATGAAGTCACTGGTTGAGTATGCACGTAGTAAGGGAGTGGAATTATTCTTATGGTATAGTTCTTCCGGTTATTGGAATGACATTGAACAGGGACCGGTAAACCGGATGGACAATGCGATCATCCGTAAACGTGAAATGAGATGGCTGCAAAGTTTGGGTGTGAAGGGAATCAAGGTCGATTTCTTCGGAGGTGACAAGCAGGAGACGATGCGGTTGTATGAAGATATCCTGAGTGATGCGGACGATCATGGATTGATGGTTATCTTCCATGGCTGTACATTGCCTCGCGGATGGGAACGTATGTATCCGAACTATGTAGGTAGTGAAGCGGTGCTGGCATCGGAGAATATGGTGTTCAACCAGCATTTCTGCGATGAGGAAGCATTCAATACATGCCTTCATCCGTTTATCCGCAATACGGTGGGATCGATGGAGTTTGGCGGTTGTTTCCTGAACAAGCGTCTGAACCGTAATAATGACGGCGGTACGACGCGCCGGACTACGGATGTGTTCCAGTTGGCGACTACCGTTCTGTTCCAGAATCCGGTTCAGAACTTTGCATTGGCTCCGAACAATCTGAACGATGTTCCGGCTGTCTGTATGGACTTTATGAAGCAAGTACCCGCAACATGGGATGAAACACGGTTCGTCGATGGTTATCCGGGTAAATATGTGGTGTTGGCACGTCGGCATGGAGATATCTGGTATTTGGCGGCTGTGAATGCCGGAAAGGAACCGTTGAAACTGAAATTGGATCTGGAGATGTTTGCCGGAAAGACGGTGGCTCTTTATAAGGATGACAAGAAGGGGGAGCCGCAACTTACATCGCTGAAGGTGAAGGAGAATGGTAAAGTGCAGCTGGAGATTCGGTCGCAAGGAGGTGCTGTACTGGTAGCGCGTTGATATTTTTTTCATTATGTGAAAAGAAACAGACGAATCTTGCTGTGTTTCAATAAAAATACACTATCTTGCGGTAATTGTTTAACCTTTAAATATGATAGTTATGAACACAAAATTATTCGGTCTGTTTCTCGTATTATTGGTATGCCTGCCTTCGTTTGCCCAGCAGAAGCCTGTGGAGAAGGTGGATAGTGATGGAGTTTATCTGATGCCCGATCAACTGCCGGAATTTCCGGGAGGGATACAAGCTATGATGAAGTTTCTGTCTACAAACATCAAGTACCCTGTGGAAGCACAAAAGAAGGGGATTTCCGGTCGTGTGATTGTGCAGTTCGTCATTATGGAAGACGGAACATTGGATCAGGCCAAAGTTATAAGAGGAGTCGACCCCTTGTTGGACGAAGAAGCGTTACGTGTAGTGAAATCAATGCCTAAATGGAAACCGGGAATGGATAGAGGTGAGGCGGTGAAAGTACGTTTCACTGCTCCGATCATGTTTAATCTGTCTAAAAAGGATACACCGAGGCCTAATTTCCCCGAACTTG
This sequence comes from Bacteroides sp. HMSC067B03, assembly GCF_001811315.1. Lineage (NCBI taxonomy): Bacteria > Pseudomonadati > Bacteroidota > Bacteroidia > Bacteroidales > Bacteroidaceae > Bacteroides > Bacteroides sp. HMSC067B03. Next base: position 30,718 of record NZ_KV804357.1, read on the forward strand.
TGGTGCCGTTGGGACAGGAAGTGGAAAACAGGTCTTTGCAAGGAGTATGGCAAAGTTGCTCCGTACAGCCGGGCGAACATGGATATAAAATACTGTTATTTCCTGTATTAAAGATTGTGTCGGCTGACCAAACATTCATGAATATAATGACAGCCGGTATGGATGGCAAGTCAAATGCAGTTATTTATTGTCAAGGTGAGTACAGTCTGCCGTCGGATAACACTTATGTGGAAATGGTGGACAGATCGCTTGATCCTACTTTTACACAAGGAACAAAGAATGAAATCAGTGTGGAACGACTGCATGATAATCTAATCAAATTATCTTTTACGGTTCCGGGACAGGAAAGAAGATGGACGGAATATTGGTTCCGGGTTCCTTCGCCGAATGTGAGGATATTGGCTGATTGATTTTTTCCTCTGTTTATATAAGATTTTGCTTGTCAGGCGACGTAGGCTTGAAAACTGCGTGGAAATGAAGAATGAAGAATGATGAATGAAGAATGAAGAATTGGCTGCGCTATCATGCTGCAAAGTAATTCTTCATTCATCATTCTTTATTTCAAAACGTTCGTATTAATTCTTAAAGAATCCGTTATCCTCCCATACTCCTGCTTCCTGTAGCTGTGTTGAAGTGGCACTTACATCGATGGGTAGCCATACTTCCATATCACCTTCACCACGGTGCGCCCAGGCATAATATGGAATTAGAGTGAGTTCTACGTCTTTAGCTACCAACTTTCCTGCCATGTCATAGCTTAATGCCTGTGCATCGGTTGTTAGTTGATTGATACCGTAAAGTAACTCAGGTTTTTCTGTTACTTTGAATTGCGGATGTTGGTTGAGAAGTACGCTGTGTATATTGAATCTGTTGTCCGGCCATTCTGCACAATACACGATGGGCCCGCGTTCAACGGCAACGCGACCGCGGTCGGCTTCTACCTTCGGATTTGCTTTTACTATTCGGGGAAGCATATCGAAATGTACTTCTACTACATCTCCTTTTTTCCATTTGCGGGCGATACTGAGATAGCCGTTGTTCACGTCGCTTTCTACTGGCTGTCCGTTGACGGATACCCGGTAAACCGGTTTTTGATTGTCAGCGTAAGCGTACAGGTCACCGGGCAGTACATTTCCACGTACCCAACCGGGAATACGGAGCTTCATCGTAAAGTTCTGATTGCCTTGCGCTATTTTCAGACGGATGTCTCCCTTCCATGGGTAATCGGTTTCCTGTTCCAGAATAATCTTTTTCTTATCCACTTTCAGCTCGGCCTTGTTAGAGAGGAAGAGGTTCACGTATACCTGATCGTCCTTCACGGCATACACATATCCCGGTAACGACGGGATGAAACGGCTGACATTGGAAGGGCAGCAGGCACAACCGAACCAAGGTTTGCGACTGTATTTTCCGCTGGAAGACAGTGGGTTGGGGTAGAAAAAAGAACCTCCGTCCAGTGATACACCCGATATCAGACCATTGTACAAAGTGCGTTCCAGCACATCGAAATACTTGGCATCTCCATGAAGCAGGAAGAGACGGTAGTTCATATACACATTGCCGATAGCCGCACAAGTTTCGCAATAAGCGGACAGGTTGGGGAGTTCGTAGTTGTTACCGAATGCTTCGCCTGCGTGACGTGCACCGATACCTCCGGTTATATAAATCTTTTTAGAGACGATGTTGTCCCAGATTTTGTCAATCGCTTTAATATAGCTGCTATCGCCGGTGATGGCTGCCACATCTGCCATGCCGGAATACATATAAACGGCACGCACGGCATGTCCTACGGCTTCATCCTGCTCTACTACGGGTTTGTGTGCCTGACTGTAAGCGTCTTTCCGGCTTGTGTATCCACGGGTATCCAGGAAGAACTTTGCCTGATCGAGATACTTTTTATCTCCTGTCACCATGTAGAGCTTGACTAGAGCCATCTCGGCTATCTGATGTCCCGGTACATATTTCTTTTGTTCGGGCCCGTTGCCGATTTCGCGGCAGACACAATCGGCATATTTAATGGCAATATCAAGGAAGTTTCGCTTTCCGGTAGCCTGATAATGCGCTACGGCTCCTTCGACCATGTGCCCCAGATTGTAGAATTCATGGCTCAGGTTCTCTACGGCTACCCAGCGTTCTTTTCCTGCCCAGTTGTGCGGATGCTTCGGGTTCATGGTACGGGCGGTATAGAGATAGCCGTCCGGTTCTTGGGCTCCGGCAACAATGACGAGTATACTGTCGATGTATTTTTGCAGCTTCTTGTCCGGATAGGTCTGCAGGGAGTAACTGGCTCCTTCTATTGTTTTGTATACGTCGGTATCGTCGAAAGAGAATCCTTCTACTTTATATGTATCGCTGGGATGGGCCGCTTTTATAAAGTTTTCGTAACGCCCTGTCTCTTCGCATTTGCTGAATGCCAGAGGAATAGTTACTTCACGGCTCGCCTGAAGGCGCTGTCCCCAGAAACTGTCCGTCACTTTGACGGAGGTAAAAGGTACAGGGTCAATAGGATACCCATGATTAATTTGTGCATTTCCTGTGATGCAGAGGCAAGTCAGGAATGTTGCAGTCAGAATGTTTTTCATCTTGGTATTATTTTAGAATGAATAGCTCGTTTCTTTGTTATGGGGTGGGAACGACCGGTTTGATTGTTCCGTCCGGATTGAATTCCATCCGGTCGATGCATACTTCACGGTGCCAGCCCGGTCCGTCTTTCAAGTGATTCTTGTTGATACGGTGGTATACGATATACCATTTATCTTTTCCGGGTATTTGCAGGATAGAATTGTGGGCAGGGCCGTAGATCTCTTTTTCCGGATTCTGGATGAGTATGATCGGTTCTTTGGCTACCTCAATCGGGGCGAGTGGTGACCGGGCAGTGCCGTAAGCCACATGATAGTTCGGTGAACCGGTATCGTCAACAGACCAGAAGAAATAGTAAACTCCTTTTCTGTAAATCACGTAAGGTGCTTCACGGTAGGCATAAGTTTGCAGGGTTCCCCCTTTGGGCGTTAAAACTTTGATGGTCTCTTCTTTGATGGACAGCATATCGTCGTTGAGTTCGGCTCCTGCCATATAACCGTTGCCCCAATAAAGGTAGCTTTTGCCCGATACAGGGTCGGTGAATACATCCACATCAATCTGCTGTCCTCTTCCTGTGGGGGAGGAGGTGATAATTGGTTTACCCAGATCGGTGAAAGGTCCGGTAGGGGAATCTGCTACGGCGACCCCTATCTGTTTGCCTTTGTTGGTCGTTGGATTGGCACTGTAATAGAAGAAGTATTTATATTTTCCGTCTATTTTCTTTTCTTCGATACAAGGAGCCCAGGCATTTCCATTTGCCCAGGAGACATTTTTGCCCATCTCAAGAATAACTGTTTCTTCTTTCCACGTCTTTAAATTCTTCGATGAAAAGACCTTAAAATAACTTCCGCCCCATCCCGGAAAACCATCGCTGGTAGGATAAATATAATAACGTTTTGTCAGATGGGAATACAATACTTCGGGGTCGGCATGGAATCCGGGCAGAATAGGATTGCCTGATTTTTTATTCTGTGCTACGCCTTGCATTGTTCCGATAAGGAACAAACTAAATAGAATAATTCTGATGAATGAATGTTTCATGATAGGTAGATATAATTATTAGTTCGTATGCTACAAAGATAGGTCTTATCTGAATAAAAGAAGGGTCACATATCTGTCAAAGGGGGATAATTATCATTCATAATAGAAGTTGTGAACTAAATTTAGACTTTAATGAACGGTATTCGGATATCCTTTTGATTATAAAGCACTATTTTTGCACTGATCTAAAAATATATTATTACTATGAGAGCGAAACTGATTTTACCTTTTCTGATTTTATACTTATTCTGTCATTTATGGCCGGCACAAGGGCATGAAGTAACTGCCGAAGGAGCCTGGTGCTGGTTTGCCGATCCGCGGGCTTTGCATTATGAAAATAAAAAAGGTACGATAAACAAGACATATATCGGTTATATTGATGTACATGGCAATATTAAAGCTATGCAGTATGACTTTAAAAAGAAGCGGCAGGATGAGGTGTTGATCCGCTCTTATTTTCAGCCGGATGACCATAATAATCCGACGTTTCTGGTATTGCCGGACGAACGGATCATGATCTTTTATTCGCGCCATACGGATGAGTCTTGTTTCTATTATCGTATCTCCCGCACTCCCGGAGACATAACGACACTGGGAGATGAAAAGGTGATTAAAACGAAGGATAATACCACTTATCCGTCTCCGTTTATCTTGTCGGATGATCCGGAGCATATCTATCTGTGTTGGCGGGGGATTGGCTGGCATCCTACTGTTGCCCGCTTGTCGTTGCCCGATCAGGATGATCAGGTAAAGGTAGACTGGGGGCCTTATCAGATAGTGAAGTCTACAGGTGCCCGTCCTTATGCCAAGTATATGTCGAATGGAAAGGATAAGATTTATTTTGCTTATACGACCGGACATCCGGACAATGAGGAACCTAATTTTCTGTATTTTAATTATATCGACATCCGCTCTTTGCAGCTGAAGGATGTCAGGGGAAATATTCTTTCGGCTATTGCCGACGGTACCTTTAAAGTGAACAAGACGACTGACTATGTACGCCGGTATCCATCTACTTTGGTCGATCATTCGTCGGCGCGTGATTGGGTGTGGCAGGTTGCTTCGGATGAGAATAATCATCCGGTTATTGCCATGGTACGTATCAGCAGTGATAAGAACTCCCATGATTACTACTATGCGAAGTGGAACGGGCACGAATGGAAGATGACATTTCTAGCCAATGCCGGCGGTCATTTTCATCAGACCCCTAATCTGGAAAAATGTTATAGTGCCGGTATGGCTATAGATCCGTCGAATACTAATCATGTGTATTGTTCGCTGCCTGTGGAAGGAAAACAGGGGAAAGTCTACGAGATTATAAAATTTGTGTTGAATGAAGACGGGGAGATTGCTTCTACAGAAGCAGTCACGAAAGACTCGCAGTATAATAATGTCCGTCCTTATATAATACCTGGTTCGGAAGATTCACCTTTGAGACTTACGTGGATGTTCGGCAATTATTATGATTGGATTGTCAGCTCACGTTATCCGCAAGGTTACTGCACGGGAATTGCTTGTGATTTTAAAGGCTTTCCGGATGCAAAGAAGAAAAAGAATCTTGTAACGGAGAAGAATTTCAAGTTCAACCCGAAGAAGGCTTTTACACTGGAACAAACGGTCACTCTTGATGCCGCTCATTATCAAGGCACACTTTTGCAACTGGGTGATCTTGAGTATTATCTGGATGGGAAAACGATGAAGCCGGAAGTGAGATATAAAGGAAAGGTGTATACCAGTTCCAATATACTCGGAACATCTGATTGCTGGAAAACAACTTCGCGCAGTACAGGTGGCAAGTGGTACACTCCACAAAAGTATGAAAGCTTCAAGCTAAAGTGGGAGTATAATAAAGGTGTATTATGTGTATATATTAACGGACTGTTGGATCAAAAAATAGAAATAAAATGAGAAGGAGAGCTTTAAAAAATAGTGTGGCAGGAATTCTTGCATTGTTTGTTCTCCCTTTGTTGGGGGGATCAGTTGCTGCACAAGAAAATGTGTTTACCGTACAGCAACCGGATTATCAAAGAAGTCCTTATACAGGAATGACACGCCAACACTGGATACAGGCGGGCGAATATTTGCTGCAAGGTGCATTCAATTATATTCATACATTGGACGATCAGATGTACTTTCCGAAGCAACTGGACAAAACATATCCCAATAATGACGGACAAGTTCCGGTTGCCAAGCTGGAGGGACTGGCACGAACCTTGTTTGTGGCTGCTCCTCTTTTGAAAGATAACCCGGATTTAGTGATGAACGGAATAAAGGTGGCAGACTATTATCGGCATCAATTGGTGAATCTCTCTAATCCGAAAAGTAAGAGTTATATTCCTCATCGTAAGGGAGGTCCCAGTCAGACTTTACTTGAGTTAGGCTCTTTGGCTATTTCAATGAAAGCAGCCCAGGCTATTTTGTGGGACCCGTTGACGAAATCACAAAAGGATTCGCTTGCTGCGACCATGCTGAGTTATGGAGAGGGACCGACTATCGGTTCCAACTGGATGTTCTTCAATGTGTTTATCTTAAGTTTTATGAAAGATCAGGGCTATGTCGTGAATGATGATTATTTAGAATCAAACTTAAAGAAACTCCTGGCACGTTATCGTGGAGAAGGCTGGTACAACGATGCTCCGGCTTATGACTATTACAGTGCATGGGCATACCAGACCTATGGCCCTATCTGGGCGGAGATGTTTGGGAAGAAGCAGTATCCTCAGTTGGCACAGCAATTCTTGGCAAATCAACATGATATGGTAGCTAACTATCCGTATATGTTCAGTCGGGATGGTAAGATGAATATGTGGGGACGAAGTATCTGCTATCGTTTTGCGTCAGTTGCCCCACTTGCTTTGCTTGAATATGATCAGAGCGGTGAAGTAAATTATGGGTGGATAAGAAGAATAGCATCTTCTACTTTATTACAATTTCTGGAAAGACCGGAATTTCTAGAAGATGGTGTTCCGACAATGGGCTTTTACGAGCCTTTTGCTCCTGCCGTACAGATCTATAGCTGTCGTGGTAGCGTATACTGGTGTGGTAAAGCTTTCCTAAGTTTGTTGCTGCCGGAAGATGCTGAGTTTTGGACTGCTAAAGAAAATACTGGCCCTTGGGAAAAAGAGCTGAAAAAAGGAAATGTGTATAATCAGTTTCAACCGGGAACCAATTTGCTAATAACGAATTATCCGAATAGTGGTGCTTCCGAGATGCGCTCATGGTGTCATGAAACGGTTGCAAAGGACTGGCAAAAGTTCCGTAGTACAGAAAACTACAATAAGTTGGCTTACAACACGGAATTTCCGTGGATGGCGGACGGAAATAACGGGGAAATATCCATGAATTACGGAACAAAGAATAAGAAAGGTGAATGGGAGGTATTACGGCTTTATACATTCCAGAGTTTTAAAGATGGTATTTACCGTCGTGATGCTGTGCTCGAAACAGATAGTACTGTAAAGTACCAACTGGCTGATATTCCGCTGCCAAACGGAATACTGAGAGTGGATAAGGTTTCAGTATCTGAGCCGACAGAGATATGTTTAGGACATTATTCTCTTCCCCGTCTGAATACAAATATCCAAGAAACATCCCGGAAAGTAGATAGACAGGAAGTGCCAGTTTTGTCTAATGGAGAATATGAGCTTGCAATGATACCATTGGCTGGTTGGAATAAAGTATATACAATGTATCCGGAGGGATTACATCCGGTAAGTAATCAGTGTGGCTTGATTATGACTTCTGATAAACTAACTGACAGTAAAATCTATGTAATGCTTCAATTATGGAAAAAGAATGATGGTAAGAATACCTTTTCCAAGAAGGAATTGAGTCCTGTCAAATCTATTCGTATCTCGGAGGATAAGAAACAGGTAATAATTCAATTATCTGCAAAAGAAACAAAAACAATTCTATTTCAGTGATATTATAAAAATGAAAGAAGAGACAGTGGAGGCATGCTTTCACTGTCTTTTTTTGTAGGAATAATTGCTATTAGTGGTTGCTTACTAAGGCGAATTTTCCTTCAAAATGTTCTACTTATCAGTATATCTGTCTATACTATTATTTAGTCGTTGTTTATTAATCTTTTTATTCATAATTTTGGTCGTATATATAAATTAAGATTATTATATTTGCGTTTGAACGAACAAAATCTGGTTATATGAAAAACACAAGAATTACTACTTTCTTATATAAGTTAGGCTTCTTCATTTCATTCATGCTCTTTAACTTCACTTTGCTGTCGGCAACTGAAGAAGTTATCTATAACTTGAAATTTAAGCAACTTTCCGCTCCACATTCACTGCCAACCAATGAAGTTCAAAAAGTATATCAAGATAGAGATGGATTTATTTGGTTCGCTACTCGTAATGGATTATGCCAATATAATGGATATGAAACGACGCTTTATAAATCCAATCTTTATTCTCCGGATTTATTGACCACTAATAGCATCACTTGCCTGGTTGATGATAATAATAATAATCTTTGGATTGGTACATCGGAAGGATTGAATGTGATGGATAAGAGAACAGGAGAGATCAAAAAGTACAAAGCGCCATCCATATCTAATAATGTAGTGTCTGCACTATGTGTGACTCGTGATAATACTCTTTGGGTAGGTACTGATAATGGCTTATGCCGCTATGTTCCGGAGAAAGACACTTTTGTTGTCTGTGGAGATGAATTTGGAGATGGCAGGCTACGATATGTTACAATCAAATCTTTATTAGAAGATTCAGATGGCGATCTTTGGATTGGAACTTGGGCACAAGGGTTATTTCGTTATTCTCCATCTACAGATAAAGTAGTAGTATATCCCAAAATTAATGAGCAATATTCTTCTCATGTTATTTATGAAGATAGTAATAAAGATATTTGGGTAGGAAGCTGGGGCTATGGACTTTTTAAACTACGGAATCCTAAAGATATGGAGAATGTGTCTTACCAAAGTTTCCTGCATGAAAATGGCGATGATTCAAGTTTATCCGATAATATAGTATATGATATAGCTGAAGATATAAATACTCATACTTTATGGGTTGGTACACGCAGTGGATTAAGTATTTTAAGACTTGATGAGTCGAGTTCCTTTATTAATTATAAATCAGGGAAATCTGATTATCGTATTCCTTCTGACGAAGTAAATTCAATTATGCGTGATAGTCAGAAGAATATGTGGATAGGAGCCATTGGCGGTGGAGTTTTGATGGCTGATACACGGCAACCTGCATTTGCTTTGCATACACTTAATTTCGGTGATGAAGATATTCCGGTAACTTCTGTTCGTACGTTATTTGCCGATTCAGATCAAAATTTATGGATTGGAGTTGGAACTTACGGATTAGCGCGTAGAGAGTATGTGACGGGCGAACTAAAGATGTATTCACATATACCGGAATTTTCAGGTGTAAAAGATTTGCCTTCTCTTTTTGCGGTTGTTCAGCGTAAAAAAAGTGGTGATATCTGGTTTGGTATGTATAACGGAGGAATTTACGTCTATCGGAAAGGCGAGAAGGTGAAGCACTTAACAACGAAGAATAGTGCTTTTCTCACTTCAGATTGTGTATCGGCTTTATATGAAGATTATGAAGGGAATTGCTGGATTGGTACGCGTGGAGGAATAGGAGTCCGTTTATCTGATGGTACTGACTATCGCTTCGAAACAATGAATTTTAATGATAGCTTGTCTGCTGGATGGATATATGTAAGAGATATCGTGCAGGATATGGATAACAGTGTTTGGTTGGCTACATCCAATTTTGGTGTGATTCATATAACGGGAGATGTTCGGCAACCTTCAACGCTGAAGTATGAGAATTATAGTTTTCATAACCGTAAATTAATCACGAATACAGTTCTCTGCATGCATATTGACCGTTTTGGACGATTATGGGCGGGGACAGAGGGAGGAGGATTATACCTTTATAATCGTAGCACGGGACAGTTTGAAGAAAAGACACGGACATATAGCATTCCGGGAGATGTTATCGTTAGTATAGAAGAAGATAAAAGTGGAAATTTATGGCTGGGAACAGTTTCCGGACTGGTGAAACTTTATGTGGTTGCTGTTGGAAATGATTTTTCGACTCGTATATATACTTCTGCTGATGGACTACAAGATAACTTTATTGTCAATTCGTCTTGTAGCCGTGATGGAGAACTCTTCTTTGGAGGCCATAAAGGCTACAATAGTTTTTTTCCCGATAAAATGGAAATCCCATCTCAGGAAACTAATTTCCTGATAACAGATATTAAAATATTCAACCACTCTTTTAAAAACTTGCCGGTTGAGCTACAGCAGAAGATTTCTCCGGTAATGCCTACCTATACAAGTAAGATTGAACTTCCCTATAAATACAATAATTTTAGCATTGAATTTGCTGCTCTTACTTACAAGAATCCTGAACTGAACAGGTATGCTTATCGTCTCCAGAACTTTGACCGGGATTGGCAGTATACGGATGCAGATCGTCGTTTTGCCTATTATAACAATCTGCCAAGTGGAACGTATACGTTTCAACTGAAAGCAACGAATGAAAACGGAGAATGGAGTGGTTATGTACGTGAATTCACAGTGGTAGTCCTTCCTCCGTTTTGGGCAACTTGGTGGGCTTATCTATTATATATGGTATTGGTATTGGTTATTGGTGTCTTAATTTACCGTACAATTAAAAAACGTATATTGCTTCAGAATGCCTTACGGCTTCGTGAAATGGAGAAGGCAAAGGCGGAAGAATTAAATCACGCTAAGTTGCAGTTCTTTACTAATATTACCCATGAATTATTAACTCCATTAACAATTATTTCGGCAACAGTTGATGAGTTGAAAACACAGGCACCTAGTCATAATGACTTATATACTGTAATGAATAGTAATATTCAGCGACTAATTCGATTGTTACAACAAATTCTTGAATTTCGTAAAGCGGAAACTGGTAATTTGAAGTTACGAGTCTCTCCAGGAGATCTTGCTGCTTTTGTAAGAACAGGGACTGAAAGCTTTAAGCCTTTAGTGAAAAAACGTAAGATACATTTTTCACTTCTTTGTGACCCTGAATCTATTGTTGGTTACTTTGATATAGATAAGTTAGATAAAATCATGTATAATTTATTGTCAAATGCCGCTAAATATAATAAAGAAGATGGATTTATCCAAGTAACTTTATCTTATGATGAAGAAGATAGAGAGTTTGTGTTATTGAGGGTTAAAGATAATGGAAAGGGTATCTCAAGAGAGAAACAAGCAACTCTTTTCAAACGATTCTATGAGGGGGATTATCGTAAATTTAATACTATTGGTACGGGCATCGGACTTTCATTAACAAAAGATTTGGTTACATTGCATGGGGGAACAATCTCAGTAGAAAGTGAGGTAGATCATGGTACCGAGTTTATTGTACGAATCCCTATTGAGCGTTCTTATTATGATGAAGAGCAAATTGATGACGAAGTTATTTCTTTGAGGCAAACAGCTATTGATTACGAGGATACACCGGAAGATGTTATTGCTGAAGTCCAAGAATTGGCGACAAAAGCCAATTCCATATTGTTAGTGGAAGATAATGAGGAATTACTAAACCTGATGACAAAACTATTGGGCCGCGAATATAATGTTTTCACTGCGGAAAATGGGAAGGAAGGTATTATAGTATTAGAAAATGAAGATGTTGATTTAATTGTATCTGATATAATGATGCCTGAAATGGATGGGATAGAATTTTGTAAATATGTGAAAGGGCATTTGGAGATTAGTCATATACCGGTCATTTTATTGACTGCTAAGAATAAGGAAGAGGATAGAGCGGAAGCTTATGAAATTGGTGCGGATGCATTTATTAGTAAACCTTTTAATTTGACAGTTCTTCATGCACGTATTCGCAATTTGTTAAAGTATAAAGCACGAATGGCACATGATTTTAAAAATCAAATTGTATTTGAAGTGAAAGATTTAAATTATACCAGTTTGGATGAGGATTTTATTCAACGTGCTATTAATTGTGTAAATAACCACTTAGAAGATCCCAACTTTGATCAAGCGCAATTTGCGGATGAAATGTTAACTAGTAAATCTACTTTATATAAAAAGTTGAAGTCTTTAGCAGGTTTGAATACTTCTTCTTTTATACGTAATGTTCGTTTGAAAGCAGCCTGTAGGATTATGGAAGAAAAAGGGATCAATATTCGTGTTTCCGAATTAGCTTATGCAGTAGGTTTTAATGATCCTAAGTATTTTAGTTCTTGTTTTAAAAAGGAGTTTGGTATGTTACCGTCTGAATATATTGAACGATTTATTATCGAGAAAGAAAAAGACTAAGTAAAATTGCCTTTTGAATTATCTTTTTTAAGTTTATTGTAAACCTCTCTCTGTATCAGAATGAGGTAGTGTGTTAATAATAAAGGATATTATCTTCAGGTACACAAATTGTTTCGTAGGGCTGTGGTCTTTCTTTCGGAGACTATACTTCTATGAAAGATTGATTATAGTGCTTCTTTCGAAGGAGTATAATCATACGAACTAAAATATGGACTTGAAGATATTAGAGTAGACTTGATTCTAAGTTAATTATGCTATAATTAGATATGTAGATATATTAGTGAACTATGTTTTTGCTGTAATATAACAGGGGAGAATATAAATAAACCTTCTATGTCGAATTATAATTCAAATATGTCGAATATCTCAAATTCGACCTTGTAGAGCTATCTTTAGAGTAAAGTGCAGATGTTCGCACCTATATTTGCATTGTGATAACGGAGAAATATCTCAATACTACTTTCAATCATTTTTTCGGTAGAATAGAAAATAACTTTATTAACCTTTTAAAAAAAAATAGCATGAAAAGAAAGAAATCCAGTATGAATGTGGGGTATGTACTTAAGACGGTCTTATCCACATTTAGTGTTTTATTTTTAGTCGGTCTTCTTTTTTCTTGTAAGGAGGACTATGCTTATGTTACTCCGACTTATGTCAGTACAGCCTATGATTCGAGTAAACCTGTGGAAATAACTGCAATATTACCTGATTCTGGTGGATATAAAACTCCTTTTGTTATAAAAGGAAGCAATTTTGGCAATGACTTATCAAAAATTAAGGTAATTTTTAATGGTGATCGTGAAGCTGTACTCGTCAGTACAAACGGAGAGACTTTATATGGGATTATGCCTAAACAAGAGGATGGCTTTAATGAGGTAGTTGTTACTGTAGACGGAAAGGAAAGTAAATCTCCACAAACTTTTCGTTATGTGAAAGTGGAGCAGGTATCTACAGTTGCTGGCAAATCGGGAGTTGGAGGCTATACAGATGGGACATTGATTGATTCACGTTTTGGGAAGATTTCTGGTATTGCTTCAGTGGTAGGAAATAACTTGATAGTTTGTGAAGGAGATGATGGACGTGTTCGTATGGTTTCTATTGATGACAACAAGGTTTCAACCCTGTTCTCAGGTTTTAAACTAGGTCAACCTGCTGTCACAAAAGATCGTACTAGAGTTTATGTTATTCAAACAGTTAGCCCTCATGCTATTTATTATTTTGCGAGGGAAAACTCATGGACTTCTAAACGTTTGACTTCTGGAATAGCAAACGTCACAGGGCAAATTCATTCTTGTGCGTTAGATAATGATGAAAAATATCTTTATTTCCGCGACCATAATGGTAAATTTGGAAGAGTCGAAATTGCTAATCCGCAGAATGTTGAAATTTTGAATTCAAATTGTGGAAAGGTTGATAAAGAGACTTCTTACTTGGCATTTAATCCTGTTGAAAACTGCTTTTATCTTTCTCTACAAAATGCGCAAGGGATTTATAAAGTTTCTCATGATGGGCAAACTGTGGAGGATTATGCCGGATTTAATTCGATTGGCGGGAAAGATGGACCTCGCCTGGAAGCTACATTGAGAAACCCGGCAGGTATTACTTTTGATAAAAGTGGTAACTTATATTTTTGTGATTCGCAGGGTTATACTTTACGAAAAATTTCTCGTATTGATGGAATGCTTACTACTGTTGCTGGACAATATCAGAAAAGTGGCGGCGTTGATGGATTACCTTTAGAATCTACTTTTAATTATCCTTATGTTGTTTGTATGGATGATGAAGAAAATTTCTTTATCGGTGAGCGTTGGGGATGTGTAGTGAGAAAATTTGCAGTAGAATAATCTTAAATTAAAATATATATGAAACAATTATTAATTGTTATTTCGCTTTTGTTTTCATGTATTTCGATGTCGTGGGGACAAAATGGATTTATGGTCGCTGGAACAGTGATGGACGAAAACGGTGAACCTTTAATAGGGGTAAGTGTGGTTAATCAAGCAAATACTTCCCAAGGAACAGTCACTGATTTGGACGGTAAGTTCCGTTTACCGAATCTTCTTAATAAAACAACATTGCTTTTTACTTATGTAGGTTTTAAAAATGAGAAGTATGTTGTAACAGGCAACAAAGAGCAAATCAAAATTGTAATGAAAGCCGATGTTAGTGACCTGGATGAAGTTGTAGTTGTTGGACAGGCTAACCAAAGAAAGGTTTCTGTGACGGGGGCAATTACAGTGGTGAAACCGGAAATTCTGGACCAACCAGGTACTTCTATCTCTAATATGTTAGGTGGAAATGTCCCAGGTATTATTGCTGTGACTCGTAGTGGTGAGCCTGGAGATGACTTTTCAGAATTCTGGATTCGTGGTATTAGTACTTTTGGAGCCAATGCCTCTGCTTTGGTATTGGTGGATGGTGTAGAAGGAAATATAAATGATCTTGACCCTTCAGATATAGAAAGTTTTTCTGTATTGAAAGATGCCTCCGCAACTGCTGTGTATGGTGTACGTGGTGCGAATGGAGTGGTGGTAATAACAACAAAAAGTGGTAAGGCGGGAAAGCTGAGAATTAATTTTAAAACAAATTTGATAATGAGTGAGTCTGCACGTATGCCAGAATATGCAGATGCTTATTCGTACGCTCAATTAGCAAATGAAGCTCGTCTTTCTCGTGGTAAAGATCCTATCTATTCTGATGTCGCAATGGAATTGATTCGTACAGGCATGGATCAGGACTTGTATCCTAATGTGAACTGGAGGGATGTGATTTTGAAAGATCATGTATGGCAGAATCAACATTTTTTAAGTGTTGCTGGTGGTGGTACTGCAGCTCGTTACTATATGTCATTGAGTATACAGAATAAAGATGCAGTTTTTAAGCAGGATAAATCAGCAAATAAATATGATACGAACGTTAGCTATCATAAGTATTCATTTTTGGCGAACATGGATGTAAACTTGACAAAAACAACCAATTTGGGGCTTAAACTAAATCAAGTGATTGTAAATCAAAATGCTCCGGGGTTTGGTGATAATAATGATGCTTTGTGGCAAGCACAGGCAAACTTGACTCCACTTACAACTCCGGTCAAATACTCTGATGGTTCATTGGCTACTTATGGAGCTAATGCTGATGAACTTTCTCCTTATGTTCAATTAAATTATACGGGATTTAAAGAAAATAGACGTTTAAATACGGGATTATTGGTAACTCTGAAACAAGATTTATCTTTTATAACAAAAGGCTTAGATATTAAAGGTGTGTTTTCTTACAATGGTGAATCGCAGCATAATATTACTCGTACAAAGATGCCAGATCTTTATTATGCTGATGGTAGAAATGCTGATGGAAGTTTGAATTTGAAAAGGACTCGTGAGAAGAAAGATTTGTCTTTTGGTAAGGATGTTTATAGCGCACGCTCCTATTATTGGGAATTAACAGGAAACTACAACCGTACTTTTGGTGAGCATAGAATTGGTGGATTGGTTCTTTTTTATTTGCAAAGTAATTCAAATTCAGATGCTAATGATAATTTGGCAGCGATTCCTACACGTTATGAGTCTTTATCTGGTCGTGTAACTTATGGTTTTAAGGATACTTATTTTGCAGAATTCAATATTGGCTATACGGGTTCTGAACAGTTTCCGACAGGTGAACGTTTCGGCTGGTTTCCAGCGGTCTCTGGTGGTTGGGTTCCTACTCAATATGACTTCCTAAGAGAAAAAATCCCGTTTTTGAATTTCCTTAAAATACGTGCTTCTTATGGTTTGGTAGGCAATGATCGTATTGGAGGTAAACGTTTTCCATATTTAACAACTATTTATTCAGGAATGTCAGGAACTTCCTGGGCTAGTGGCGGGGTTTTAGGAGAAGACCAAATTGGTACTGACGGCTTGACTTGGGAGACCGCCCATAAATTTGATATTGGTATAGATGCTCATTTATTTCATGAGAAAGTACAGTTTACTGTTGACTATTTCAATGATAAACGTACTGGAATATTCCAACAACGTGCTACTATTCCAACTGAAGTAGGATTAGTCAATTTTCCATGGGCCAATATGGGAAGTATGAGAAGTCATGGCTTTGATGGTAACATTTCTTTTGATCATGCATTTAATAAAGATTGGAGAATGACTTTACGTGCCAATTTTACTTACTCGCGAAATAAAGTTACTAATTGGGAAGAATCAGGTATTCGTTATCCTTATCAATCGCGAATTGGCATTCCTAATGGTGTACAAAGAGGTTTGATTGCCTTAGGTTTATTTAAAGATGAAGCTGATATTGAAAGTAGTCCCAAGCAGACTTTTGAGAGTGTAGTTCTACCGGGTGATATCAAATATAAAGATGTGAATAATGATGGAGTTATTAATTCTGATGATGAAGTGCCACTTTCGTATTCTGCAACTCCTGAATTGCAATATGGATTTGCTGCAGAAATTAGATGGAAGAAATTTTCATTAAGTGCTCTTTTCGAAGGGGCTGGGCACAGCAATTATTTTTATGGTGGTACTGGTTTTTATCCTTTTGCATGGGAAAGCCGAGGTAATTTGTTGAATATTGTAACAGAGCCATCTAATCGCTGGACTTCACGTGAAATTTCTGGAAATCCTTCAACAGAGAATCCAAATGCTCGTTTTCCTCGTTTAACATATGGAGAGAATAAGAATAATAATCGTGCATCTACTTTTTGGTTAGCAGATAATCGTTACTTGCGTTTTAAGAATCTTACGGCACGTTATTCTTATGCACATCCGTGGTTGAGTAACGTTATAGGAGTAAGTGGTATTGACATAAGTTTTATTGTTAATAATATATGTACATGGGATGATATTAAGTTATGGGACCCGGGACAGGCTAGTGGTAATGGAACTAAATATCCTATTCAGCGTACTTATACATTGCAGTTGAATTTTAATTTTTAATGAGGACAAAAAATATGAAAAATATAAGAAGTATAGTTATTGCAGGCATTACTGCTGTCATGGCTTTTAGTGTGTGTTCTTGTGACTCTTATCTGGATGTAGATCGCTATATTTATGATATGACTAGTCTTGATTCTATATTTAAACGTAAATCTTTGCTCGAGCAATATATAAATGGTGCTTCTATGTATTTACCGCGTGAAGAAATCTTGTGGTGGAAAGGTGAAGATCCTTTTGCGTTAACTACTGATGAAGCTTTTTGTTCTTTTAAAATGACTCCTGTTGATTATGCTCAGGGTAAAATCGATCGTTTTAGTAGTTCATATGATTATTATAATAGATTTTATAAAGGTATTCGGCGTGCCAATCAAGTAATTCAACGAATTCACGAATGCGAAGATATCTCGGAGGTAGATCGTCGTGATTTTACCGGACGTGCTCACTTCTTACGTGCTTATCTATATTATAGTTTATTGAGACAATATGGTCCTGTACCCATTTTGCCGGATGATCCGTTGCCGACTAATGGTTCGACTGAATCTTTAAGTTTTCCTAGAGGAACTTATGATGAATGTGTAGATTATATTTGTGAGAATTTGGAATCTGCTGCTGCCATGTTGTTAGATGAACGTCCAGATGTATCTACTTATCGTGTTCCTACAAAAGGTGCTGCATTGTCTATAATTTCTCGTATTCGTTTAGAGGCTGCTAGTCCGTGGTTTAATGGTAATCCTTATTATTATGATTTTATTCGTCATATAGATGGTGTGCCATATATTTCTCAAACAAAAGATTTACAGAAATGGGGAATAGCTGCTGCGGCAGCAAAAAGAGTGATCAATTTAGATAAATATGCTCTATTTACAGTGCCAAAAGATGCAGATACACCAGAACTACCTAAAAATGTGCCAAATGGAAATTTTCCTAATGGTGCTGGAGACATTGATCCTTTTAGATCTTATAATGATATGTTTACAGGTGAAGAGCTAGCGTTGAATGTTTCAGAATATATTTGGACAGCTGGTTTTAATAATGATGTTTTATATGTTGCCTTTCCTGCAGTAATGGGAGGAGGTAATGGATTGAATGTGAGCCAGCAATTAGTGGATGCCTACAAAATGGTTGATGGGTATGATATTAATGAATCAAGTCAAGAATATCCTTATCCTGTTGAGGCAGAAGCATGGAAACCTATTGGAAATAATGGGAAAAGTTTTTCAGGTTATCAAATGCCTGCTCAGGTTGCAAAGATGTATGATAATCGTGAAATGCGTTTTTATGCTACTATTGCTTTTAATCACCGCTATTGGGAAGCGAGTTCCTATGCTGGTACTGAACCTAACAAGAAGAATCTGGAGGTGACTTACTATATTGATGGCACTGGGGCTGCTTGGGGAGATCATCCTGACGATAAGAGTTTTAGTGGCTATAATTGTTGTAAATATGTTCATACTTCGGATAGTCCAAAAGGAGGTTATAGAAGTAAATACTTCCCCCTTATTCGTTATGCTGAAATCTTGCTTAACTATGTAGAAGCCATGAACGAGATGGAAGAAGGGGTTGTGTATACAGATGAGGATAATAATATTACGGTGAAAAGGGATAAGGATGAAATGAGAAAATATTTCAACATGATTCGTTTCCGTGCTGGTTTACCAGGAGTAACAGATGCAGAATTAAATGATCCTGCAAAAATGCGTGAGATAATAAAAAGAGAGCGTCAAGTAGAATTTGCTTTGGAAGGTAGGCGCTTTTTTGATTTACGTCGTTGGGGAGACTTGACTAAGAATGTAGGTACTTTTTATGGTATGAATGTGAATGCAAAAAGTAGTAACAGAGAGGCATACCATAAGCGGACGGCAATGACTTGGCAATACTCAATTTATACTATATCCAATAAATTGATGTTCTATCCGATTATTCAGACCGTAATGGATAAAAATGTGAAACTTGATCAAAATCCAGGATGGTGATCAGAATGATAATGTTAAACTATAAAAGAACGAAAAATGAAACTATTTAATTATACAAGATGCTTGTGTCTCAGTTTTTCTCTACTTGTATTAGCTTCATGTAATGTTGAAAATCCAATAGATGGAGAACAATATATAAAGCAGGTTTATTTGGTTGGTGCTTATGATAAACTGCAAGGAAAGGAGGTTGCTTATGGTAGTGAACGGGAGATATTTGTGTCTGTGGCAATAGGGGGAACTGTTTCTCTAGATCATGATGTAACTATAAGACTGGAGCAAGCAGACTACATTAATATTGATAATTATAATAAGAAAAATGTGGTAGGAGATGATATCCCTTATGAAGCTATGCCTCAAGAGTTATACAATATTCCTTCATGGGAAGGCACTATTAAAGCTGGAGAAGAGTATGTACGTATTCCTATCCATATTTATGCAGATCAGGTAAATTGTGATAAGCGTTATATTATTCCGTTGAGAATAGCAGAAGTGAGTGATTATGAACCAACCCCAACTGATACAGTTTTAATGGTGAATCTCAAAATGGTCAATGAATACTCAGGAACATATATCATCAGTGGAACAAATGTCAGATATGAAAATGATGAACCAATCGTAAGTGAAACATCTTCTTTAAATACACCGCGTACAATGATTGCGGTCGACCAGTATACAGTTCGTCTATTTCATAAAGTTGAATCGGAAGAGTTAACTAATGCTGATAAAGCAGCGATGAAATTAATTGTTAATCCGACGGATAATACGGTTACAATAGAACCTTGGAAAGATCTTCCTATTCTTAAAGGAGGGGGGACTTTTGATGTAGAGAAGCATACATTTACTATTTGGTATCATTATATGGAGAATGGTAAAGAATATCGAACAGAAGCTACTATCGTAAAGAATAAAAGCTAGTAGATGACTCTATGTAAGGTACATCTAGGAAATAGGTGTACCTTACTATAACAGCACAATTTGGCTTTGTTGATAATTTCTAAATTTTTATATTGTGAAATTGAGATATGTTACTTCTCTAAGTTTTTTGTTTATGACGATGATAGACATATCCGGATATTTGTCGATATAAAGTGCATGCTAGATCTAGTCTATAAATCGTTCAAATAGAATCGAATATCGGTCATTTAGGTAGGCTTTATTTAAAGTTCGACCTAATTGCATGATTTCTGTACCTTTATTTATTATTGAACTCTTATTTTTGTCGATAATGAATACTACTAATTTATCTTTCGGAGGATAAATTAATCAATAGGTTTTGGAACCCCAAAGAAAAACAGACTTGTATGAAGATAGTAAAGATTGTAAATTTAATGATGGGCTTGTCATTTTCACTATGTACATTAGCGGAGAATGATTGGCGATTAGTTTGGAGTGATGAATTCGAAACGGATGGTCCTTTGGATTCTTCTGTGTGGAACTTTGAACAGGGATATGCACGTAACGAAGAAGCCCAATGGTATCAACAGGATAACGCAATCTGCAGAAATGGATATCTCATAATAGAAGCTCGAAAGGAGAAAGATAGAAAGAATCCCCTTTATGTAGCAGGAAGCAAAGACTGGCGCAAAAAACGAGAGTTTGTAGAATATACTTCTTCGTCAGTCACTACTGCCGGGAAAAAAGAGTTTTTGTATGGGCGTTTTGAAATAAAAGCACGTATTCCGGTGGCGAAAGGTGCATGGCCTGCTATCTGGGCTTTGGGACGTGATATGGAATGGCCTTCATGTGGTGAAATTGACATTATGGAGTATTACCAAATCAAAGGAGTACCTCATATTCTTGCAAATGCTGCATGGGGAACAGATCGGCAATGGCATGCAAAATGGGATAGTCAGGCAACTCCTTATTCACATTTTACCGATAAAGATCCGGATTGGGCTTCAAAGTTCCATATCTGGCGAATGGATTGGGATGAAGAAGCGATCAAACTCTATCTGGACGATGAACTTTTAAATGAGATACCTTTAAAGAATACCATAAACGGTAAAATAGGAAAGGGAACCAATCCTTTTACAAGACCACAGTATCTTTTATTGAACTTAGCCATTGGAGGCATTAATGGAGGACCGATTGATGAGGCCGCCTTGCCAATGAAATATGAGATTGATTATGTCAGAGTCTATCAGAAAGAGAAAAAAATAGCTTCTGGAGAAGTCTGGAGAGATATGGATGGTGAGCTGATCAATGCACACGGCGGAGGGATACTTTTTCATGAAGGCAAATACTACTGGTTTGGAGAACATCGCCCGGCTACTGGTTTCGTCACAGAAAAAGGCATAGCCTGCTACTCATCCACTGATTTACTTAACTGGAAAAATGAGGGAATTGTTTTTGCAGTTTCCGAAGAAGCAGGAAGCGATATTGAGAAAGGATGTATCATGGAGCGTCCGAAGGTTATTTATAATAAGAAGACCGGAAAGTTCATCATGTGGCTGCATCTCGAACTGAAAGGACAAGGATATGGACCTGCCCGTACGGCTGTTGCTGTAAGTGATTCGCCTGTCGGACCATATCGCTTTATTCGTTCCGGGCGTGTGAATCCCGGCATTTATCCTTTGAATATGACTAAGAAAGAACGCAAGCTAAAATGGAATCTTGAACAATATAAAGAATGGTGGACACCAGAATGGTATGAAGCAATTCGGAAAGGTATGTTTGTGAAACGTGATCTGGAAGGTGGACAGATGTCCCGGGACATGACTTTGTTCGTAGATGATGATGAAAAAGCTTATCACATTTATTCTTCAGAAGAGAATCTTACTTTGCAAATTGCGGAATTAACAGACGATTATCTCAACCATAGTGGTAAATATATTCGGATTTTTCCCGGTGGACATAATGAAGCTCCTGCTATATTCAAAAAGGATGGGATTTATTGGATGATAACATCCGGCTGTACAGGATGGGACCCTAATAAAGCTCGTTTGTTGACTGCAACTTCTATTCTTGGAGAATGGAAGCAACTTCCAAATCCTTGTATAGGCGAAAATGCAGATAAAACATTTGGCGGACAGAGTACCTATATACTTCCTTTACCGGATAAAAAACAGTTCCTTTTTATGGCAGATAACTGGCGCCCGAAGAGTCTGGAAGACTCACGTTATATCTGGTTGCCTATCCAATTTAATGAAAAAGGTACTCCTTTTATCGAATGGGTTGATAGGTGGAAAATCGATTGATATCGTATATAATAGAACTTGAGTTCAATGGGTAGATAAAGTGAAATAAGGTAAAGAATTTCCCAAATAGCTTATAATTCGTGAATATTGGTCGTTTTTTGGTCCCTTTTTGACACAATTCTGAACCCTTTTCTTTAATGTATCCAGTATCTTTGTGGGCGAGAAATCTTAAATAATATCATGAATAATTTGAAAGTATGGTGTATATAGTTAGATTCTTATTGCCGGTAGTCATGTTTATAGGGCTGCTGCCGATACAAGCGCAAGCGCAGAAAAATACAAGTTTCATACCCGGTGAAGTATGGAAAGATACGGATGGTAACCCTATTAATGCTCATGGTGGGGGACTGCTTTATCATGAGGGCACTTACTATTGGTACGGAGAGTATAAAAAAGGAAAAACGATATTACCGGAATGGGCTACATGGGAATGCTATCGTACAGATGTGACGGGAGTAGGTTGCTATTCTTCCAGAGATTTACTGAACTGGAAATTTGAAGGCATTGTCCTGCCGGCAGTAAAAGACGATCCGAACCATGATCTCCATCCGTCTAAAGTATTGGAACGCCCCAAAGTAATTTATAATAAGAAGACTGGTAAGTTTGTGATGTGGGCGCATGTGGAGAGTGCAGATTATAGCAAGGCGTGTGCAGGAGTGGCTGTTTCCGATTCTCCTGCCGGGCCATTTACTTATCTGGGAAGTTTCCGTCCGAACGATGCAATGAGCCGTGACCAGACCGTATTTGTAGATGACGACGGACGAGCTTACCAATTTTACTCGTCAGAAAACAACGAGACTATGTACATCAGTCTCCTGACGGATGATTATCTGAAACCAAGCGGACGTTTTACACGTAATTTCATAAAAGAATCTCGTGAAGCTCCGGCAGTTTTTAAGTATAATGGTAAATATTATATGTTAAGTTCCGGTTGCACAGGGTGGGACCCGAATATTGCAGAAATTGCTGTTGCTGACTCCATTATGGGCACATGGAAAACAATAGGCAATCCTTGTACAGGACCGGATGCGGATAAGACCTTCTATGCACAGAGTACATATATGCAGCCGATAATTGGAAAGAAGGATGCATATATTGCCATGTTTGACCGTTGGAAAAAGAAGGACCTGGAAGATTCACGCTATGTATGGCTGCCTGTATTGATAAAGAACGGAGCGATTACGATACCCTGGCATGAAAAGTGGAACTTGGAAATCTTTGATAAATAGAAGAAATAGATGATGAAACGGATACTACTACTAACTTTCTTGCTGATCTCTGTTTCTGCTGTGTGTCTTTCACAGAGATTGGTGGAAGTGGCTAAGGGATATAGTTGTACTTCTGTCAATACAGCGGTATTCCGTAACAATTCCTTGGTGACACATAAGGGGGAGCAGTATATTAGCTACTACGATGCCGAAGGGTATCTGGTACTTGGCAAACGGAAGCTGAAATCTAAAAAATGGACAATACACCGTACACAATACAAAGGTAATGTAAAAGACGCTCATAATATTATTAGTATGATGGTAGATGGGGAAGGATACTTGCATGTTTCTTTCGATCATCATGGGCATAAGTTGAATTATTGCCGGGGGATAGCTCCCGGCTCTCTGGAGTTAGGAGAAAAAATGCCGATGACCGGGGTAGATGAAGGTAATGTCACTTATCCGGAATTTTATCCTTTATCCGGAGGGGACTTGCTGTTTGCCTATCGTTCCGGTTCTTCCGGTCGCGGAAATCTGGTGATGAATCGTTATTCTTTGAAGAATCATGCCTGGACTCGTGTACAGGATGTTCTGATTGATGGAGAGAATCAGCGGAATGCTTACTGGCAACTGTATGTGGACGAGAAAGGAACCATCCATCTGTCATGGGTATGGCGCGAGACTTGGCATGTAGAGACCAATCATGATCTTTGCTATGCACGTTCTTTTGATAATGGGGTGACTTGGTATCAATCGAATGGAGAAAAATATCAGCTTCCTATCACTGCTTCAAACGCAGAATATGCCTGTCGCATCCCTCAAAACAGCGAGTTGATTAACCAGACAAGCATGAGTGCCGATGCCGATGGAAAACCTTATATTGCAACTTACTGGAGAGAACCGGGGAGTGATGTTCCTCAATACCGTATTGTCTGGAATGATGGAAAAACATGGAAGTATCGTCAGGTGACTGATCGTAAAACTCCGTTTTCATTGAAAGGAGGCGGCACGAAGATGATTCCTGTTGCCCGTCCCCGCATTGTAGTGGAGGATAAAGAGATATTCTATATTTTCCGTGACGAGGAACGGGGAAGCCGTGTGTCGATGGCACATACAACCGATGTCAGCCATGGTAAATGGTCGGTAACGGATTTAACTGATTTTTCAGTGGATGCCTGGGAACCGTCTCATGATACCGAGCTATGGAAGGAACGGCGGAAACTGCATCTGTTTGTACAGCATACCCGCCAAGGAGATGGTGAACGTACGGCAGAAATCGAGCCGCAAATGATTTATGTGCTGGAAACAAATACGAATACAAATAAATAAAGATATGAGAAAAATATACGCAACGTTATTATCGGCATTCCTCTTAGGAAGTCTGGTGTGTGCTGGTTGCACAGATAAAAATAAGACTGCTTCGAAAGAAGTTATTGATATCATTCATAAAGTAAATGGCTATTGGCAAACAAACCATCCGGAGCATGGGCGTTCTTTTTGGGACAATGCCGCTTATCATACCGGAAATATGGAAGCCTATTTCCTGACGGACAAGCCGGAATATCTGGAATATTCGAAAGGGTGGGCGGAACATAACGAATGGAAAGGTGCCAAGTCTGATAATAAAGCCAACTGGAAGTACAGTTATGGTGAAAGCAATGATTATGTACTTTTCGGCGATTATCAGATTTGTTTTCAAACTTATGCCGATTTATATAATTTAGAGCCGGATACAAACAAGATTGCCCGCGCCCGTGAAGTGATGGAATATCAGATGAGTACCCCTAATAATGATTATTGGTGGTGGGCAGATGGCTTGTATATGGTGATGCCTGTAATGACAAAACTGTATAACATTACTAAGAATCCACTCTACCTGGAGAAGTTGCATGAGTATCTTGCTTATGCTGACAGTATCATGTATGATGCAGAAGCCGGACTTTACTATCGGGATGGAAAATATGTATATCCTAAGCATAAAAGCGTAAATGGAAAGAAAGATTTTTGGGCTCGTGGAGACGGGTGGGTGCTGGCTGGACTGGCAAAAGTCTTGAAAGATCTTCCCGAAACAGATAAATATCGTCCGGAATATGCAGATCGTTTCTGTACATTGGCAAAGTCTGTTGCTGCTTGTCAGCAACCTGAAGGATATTGGACACGCAGTATGCTTGATCCTCAACATGCACCGGGACCTGAGACTAGCGGGACAGCTTTCTTTGCTTATGGATTGCAGTGGGGGATTAATAATGGTTTTCTCGATTCCCGCCAATATCAACCTGTCGTAGACAAAGCGTGGAAATATTTGTCAACAGTCGCTTTACAACCTGATGGGAAGATTGGCTATGTGCAACCTATTGGTGAGAAAGCTATACCGGGACAAGTAGTAGATGCAAATTCTACTTCTAACTTTGGGGTCGGCGCTTTTCTGCTGGCCGCCTGCGAACGGGTGCGCTATTTGAATGGCGACAAATAGAACTTCTCGGGGCAGGAGCATATTTCAATTCAGCATTAAATTCATATAAGGTTGGAACGATTGAAATACTCTGTCGGTTAGTTCGCTGATATTCATTTTGATATGTGCACCGGGTAAACGCTCGGTGCTATACATACATTTCCCGTTGCATAAGTAATAATAACCATTGTTTACGGATAACTGTTTATCCAGCACTTCCAGCTGCATCTCATCTTCCGGGAATGCCGATGCATATAATTGCATCACTTCTTTGGCGTTGATTATACGTGCCATACCTAGCGGAGATAGCGTCAGTGAACTATCCGGAGGAAGTAGCTGAAGCATCTCTTTGCATCCTGTATGTTGCTTAATGTGATGCAATAAGCTATGTTCGGCATCTTTAGTCTCTGCAAAAAGTTCATTGATAACAATTTGCTTTTCTCCTCTATATACGATAGCCATACCGATGATCCGGTTCTCTTGTCTGGCTATAAATAAAGCTCCGTTACCCAGAATCAGGTCGGCTATAATAACCTGAAAATCTTCGAAAGTATGCTGAATACAGCAGGGGCGTTCAGTTAGTTTCTTATTTAGATATTGATAAACTTCCTCTTGACAATTGATTTCTGCTGTAACTGTAATCTCTTTCGAGGGGATAAATTCAGGAACAGTAAATTCTCTGGTCGAATACCGGAATACAGGAGCGTATCCCATCCGTGCATAATAATCGAATAACCACGGTTCAGCAGGAATCAATGTACTGAAATGCGTTCCGTTGCGAAGCATCCGTGCAAAAGCCTGGGAAAGTAATTCGCGCATCACTCCGTTTCCGCGGAAATCCGGATGAGTGCATGCACCCGAAACATAAGAGGTCTGTACTGTATTTCCACAAAAAGTCATGGGATAAGGGATCATCTGGAGAGCAGAAATCACTTCGTCCCCGCTTTCAATAGTCACATTTATTTCATTTTTATAGCGCAGTCTGAAATACATTTCGACGAATTCTTCACTATCGTCGAAACATAACTGCCATAATGCCTTAACCTTTTCTTTTGTCGTCATACCTTATATTATTACCATCTGATTATGTCCATTGGGTGATCTTTCAGACAAGCCATATACTTTTCAAGAATAGTCACCGGCTGATAAGACAGCTTTGCCTTGCGCAAACCTTCAAGACCTAAGTCTTCTTCCCGGTTGATATAGATATACTGTTCGGGAATGTGATTGGCGAACTCATTATTAATCATGGCATAAGCACCATCAATGTTGGTATCTGCCTTTTCTACATGCACTCCGAATGTTTCATGATTGATAGGCATTCCGAAAGTAAATGCTACAATTTTCCCGTTGACGTGGAGAATACCTCCGGTCAGGCCGAGTGCTTCGAAATTATGTAAAGCATAAATAAGGGCACGGCGTTCATTCCCCGTTCCTTCCTGCTGGTCGCAGTTGTTCACTTTACACCATTCGGCTTCCAGGTCCAGACACTCCTGAATACGGTCGGGAGTAATCGGTGTGTATTCATAATCGGGATACGTATTACGGAATCGGTTGATGTGATTTCTTTTTGCCTGAAATTTCTTTCCTTTCAGAGTGGCGAGATCACTCCTTAGATATATATAGTCTGCATAGTCACGATTTTCCGTGAAGGTAAACTGGCCGGGTAGAATAGCTTCGAGATCGGCGCGCATATTGCTGCAAACTCCCAGCATACAGAAGTTATGCTTTTCTTTATCGGCATCCTCTATTAATTCCCGTAGAATGGCTTTCAGGTCGCCACTTCCTACAGGCATCATATATGCCAGTTGCTCTCCTGCCCAGAATTTAAATACCAGGAAATTGTCGATAACTGCATATTGAGTATCGTACAAGAATCTCCAACTACAGAGGTTGGAAAATGAAAGATCGCAGTTTCGGCGGTCACTTTTCATCGTGAATGCGGTTATTGTGTCTTTGTCTGCTAATGTAATGTCTTTAAATGGAATCATAAAATGCTTTTTGCGTTTAACTCTTTATATAACGGAAAATGAAAGAATTTTGTTTTTACAAAACACCTAATAATCGCAGGATGGTCGGTGTCAGTAATGCGGTGAATATTCCATTTAGTGTAAGTCCCAGGCTGGCATAGGCTCCATATTTACTACTGATGTCCATTGCGGTGGATGTACCGACAGCATGAGCGGCTGTTCCCATTGATAGTCCTTGCGCTATCGGACTGCCTACATGCATAATTTTCATCGTCTTAAAACCGCAGATTGCTCCCAATAGTCCTACTGCTACTACGACAGCGGCGGTCAGTGACGGGATACCTCCGATAGCTTTGGTTACTTCCATCGCAATGGGGGTTGTTACAGATTTTGGTGCTAATGAAAGAATTACTTCTTGTGAGGCTCCCATAAATTTAGCAATCAATACCACAGAAATAACTCCGACAATGCAGCCTGCCAATTGAGATAAAAGGATAGGCAACAACTGTTTCTTAATCATTTCCAGCTGAAGATATAAGGGAACTCCTAAAGCTACGACAGCAGGGCGTAACCAGAATTCGATGAGATGCCCTCCCTGATTATAAGTCTCATAAGAGATATTCGTCATTTTGAGGAAGATGATAAGCACAGCGATTGTGAGTAATATCGGGTTCAGTAATACTAATCCTGTTTTTTTCTGAAGCCATTTAGCGAAGAAGAAAACACCAAAGGTGACAGCTAGCAGGAAGAAATTATTTTCTAAAAAGCTCATTGAATTTACGTGTTAGATTGATTTTATCTGTTAAGTGAAGGCTGCGTGCTAATTTAATTTGGCGCGCCAATCTGATTTTACGTACGATTTGGTGTACCCATCCTGTAACGACCAATACAAGAGCAGTACTGACGATCGTTGCAATGACTATCGGCCAGAATTCCGCCGCAATTACATCGAAATATAGCATTAACGCTACTCCGGGAGGGACAAAAAAGAAGCCCAGATTAGCTACCAGAAAGTCGGACAATCCCTGCACCCACTGCAGTTTGATCCAGCCTAATTTCAAAAAGAGGGTGAGCAGCAGCATACCGATGATGCTGGAGGGGAGCTTGATCCCTGTTAAATAAACGATTAATTCACCCAAAGCCAAACAGCCAAATAAAATGGCACACTGACGTATCATACACTAATTACCTATTGATTTGTTTGAAAACACTGCAAAGGTAGAAAAAATAGAAGTACAGTGTTAAATATTATAATATTTTAGACTTGGGAAAGAAAAATAGCCGAAATTGTAATGTGGATATTGCAAAATTGAGTACTTTTGCAGCGCAAATTACAAATCGTAACAAGGTTTATAATATTATTCAAATATATCTATGCTTAATTTAATCAACCAAATCGTGGCTCGTGCGAAAGCAGACCGCCAACGTATTGTTCTTCCGGAAGGAACTGAAGAACGCACATTAAAAGCTGCCAATCAGATTTTGACAGATGAAGTTGCTGACCTTATTTTACTGGGTAAACCCGCTGAAATTAACGAACTTGCTGTAAAATGGGGGCTGGGCAACATCAGCAAAGCTACTATTATCGATCCTGAAACTTCTCCGAAACACGAAGAGTATGCACAGCTGTTGTGTGAGCTTCGTAAGAAGAAGGGGATGACTATTGAGGAAGCTCGTCAATTGACAAATGATCCTTTGTTCTATGGTTGTTTAATGATTAAGAATGGTGATGCTGACGGTCAGCTGGCAGGTGCCCGCAACACGACAGGTAACGTATTGCGTCCTGCTTTGCAGATTATCAAGACAGCTCCGGGTATCACTTGTGTATCTGGCGCAATGTTGTTGCTGACTCATGCTCCCGAATATGGTAAGAACGGTATTCTGGTAATGGGTGATGTTGCCGTTACTCCGGTTCCGGACCCTAACCAGCTGGCGCAGATTGCTGTTTGCACGGCACAAACGGCAAAAGCCGTTGCCGGTATTGAAAATCCGAAAGTGGCTATGTTGAGCTTCTCTACCAAAGGGTCTGCCAAACATGAGGTAGTAGACAAAGTGGTGGAAGCTACCAAAATTGCAAAAGAGATGGCTCCTACACTTGATCTGGATGGCGAAATGCAGGCAGATGCTGCTCTTGTTCCTGAAGTGGGCGCAAGCAAAGCTCCGGGTTCTGATGTAGCCGGTCAGGCTAACGTACTGATTGTTCCGAGTCTGGAAGTCGGTAATATCTCTTATAAGCTGGTACAACGTCTGGGACATGCTGACGCTATCGGTCCGATCCTTCAGGGTATTGCACGTCCGGTGAACGATTTGTCTCGTGGTTGCTCCATCGAAGACGTATATCGTATGATTGCTATTACAGCTAATCAGGCTATTGCTGCAAAAAATAATAAATAAGTATTAAGTATCAAGTAGTAAAGACAATATGAAAATTCTAGTATTGAACTGTGGTAGTTCATCTATCAAATATAAATTATTCGATATGACCACTAAAGAAGTAATAGCTCAAGGTGGTATCGAAAAAATCGGTCTGAAAGGTTCTTTCCTTAAATTAACTTTGCCGAATGGCGAAAAGAAAGTTCTTGAAAAAGATATTCCGGAACATACTATTGGCGTTGAATTTATTTTGAATACATTGATAAATCCGGAATACGGGGCTATTAAGTCATTAGATGAAATCAATGCTGTCGGTCACCGTATGGTACATGGAGGTGAACGTTTCAGTGAATCTGTATTGCTGAACAAAGAGGTGCTGGAAGCTTTTACTGCTTGCAATGATCTGGCTCCGCTTCACAATCCTGCTAATCTGAAAGGTGTGAATGCCGTTTCTGCTATTCTTCCCAACATTCCTCAGATAGGCGTATTTGATACAGCTTTCCATCAGACTATGCCGGATTATGCTTACATGTATGCTATTCCTTATGAAATGTATGAGAAATATGGTGTACGCCGTTATGGCTTCCACGGAACTTCTCACCGTTATGTATCAAAGCGTGTATGCGAATTTCTGGGCGTTAATCCGGTAGGACAGAAAATCATCACTTGTCATATTGGTAACGGTGGTTCTATTGCTGCTGTCAAAGATGGTAAATGTATGGATACGACAATGGGACTGACTCCGTTGGAAGGTTTGATGATGGGTACTCGCAGCGGTGATATTGATGCAGGTGCAGTGACATTCATCATGGAAAAAGAAGGCTTGAATACAACAGGGGTTTCTAACTTGCTGAACAAGAAGAGCGGTGTACTGGGTATTTCAGGTGTATCAAGCGATATGCGCGAACTGTTGGCTGCTTGTGCTAACGGAAACGAAAGAGCTATTCTGGCTGAAAAGATGTATTACTACCGTATTAAGAAATATATCGGTGCTTATGCTGCGGCATTAGGCGGCGTAGATATCATATTGTTTACAGGTGGTGTGGGTGAAAATCAGTTTGAGTGTCGTGAGGCCGTTTGTAAGGATATGGAATTCATGGGCATTAAACTGGATAGCGCTGTTAATGCAAAAGTTCGTGGTGAAGAAGCTGTCATTTCTACTGCAGACTCTAAAGTGAAGGTAGTTGTGATTCCGACAGACGAAGAACTGTTGATTGCATCGGATACAATGGATATTCTGAAAAAGTAATCATTAACTTACTGATATGAAAAAGGCGGTTCCCATCACAGGGCCGCCTTTTTTGATTGGCAAAATTACTGTTGACTCTTTTATAAGTCTCGTTTTTTTTACCTTACTTTGCGTACAAAATATTTTTAGACAGATTATTATATGCGCTATTCCGTCATAATCCCCGTTTACAATCGTCCCGATGAGGTGGATGAATTACTGCAAAGTCTCGCGTCACAGCACTTTAAAGATTTTGAGGTTGTGGTAGTGGAAGATGGTTCTTCTATCCCTTGTAAGGAAGTCGTAGACCGATATACAGATCGATTGGACATTCAATACTTCTCTAAAGCAAATTCCGGACCGGGGCAGACTCGTAACTACGGAGCAGAGCGAAGTAAAGGCGAATATCTCATTATACTGGACTCTGATGTCATTTTGCCCGAAGGATATTTTGATGCCATAGAGAAAGAGTTGTTGGCTTCTCCTGCTGATGCGTTTGGCGGCCCTGACCGTGCACACGACTCTTTCACGGATATTCAGAAAGCCATCAATTATTCAATGACTTCCTTCTTTACAACGGGAGGTATTCGTGGTGGAAAGAAGAAAATGGATAAATTTTATCCGCGTAGCTTCAATATGGGAGTCCGTCGCGAAGTGTATGAAGCTTTGGGAGGATTCTCCAAAATGCGTTTCGGGGAAGACATTGATTTCAGTATCCGTATATTTAAAGGTGGTTATACTTGCCGTCTTTTCCCTGACGCATGGGTATATCACAAGCGTCGGACTGACATGAAGAAGTTCTTTAAGCAAGTCCATAACTCCGGTATTGCCCGCATTAACCTTTATAAAAAATATCCCGATTCTTTGAAATTGGTGCATCTGCTTCCTGCGGTGTTTACTTTGGGGGTAGTGTTGTTATTGCTGGGAACTCCGTTCTGTCTCTTTAGCTTTACCCCGATTATCCTTTATGGGCTGCTGGTCTGTCTGGACTCTACCATTCAGAATAAGAGTCTGCATATTGGTGTTTGTTCTATATCGGCTGCTTTTATACAGCTGATCGGCTATGGAACAGGATTCTGGCGTGCG
This sequence comes from Bacteroides sp. HMSC067B03, assembly GCF_001811315.1. Taxonomy (NCBI): domain Bacteria; kingdom Pseudomonadati; phylum Bacteroidota; class Bacteroidia; order Bacteroidales; family Bacteroidaceae; genus Bacteroides; species Bacteroides sp. HMSC067B03. The sequence goes on from NZ_KV804357.1 coordinate 63,074, forward strand.
TGGTGGCAACGTTGTGTAAGGGGAAAAGACGAGTTCGAGGCTTTCCGAAGTAACTTTTATAAGTAGGGTTGGGGAGAGTAGCACGACACCCGGGTGTCAGATAAAGGGCATTAGTACATAAAAAAGAATTCGAGTGCACAAATTCCTGTTCCGATTGCCTGTGCCGTTTAATTAAATAAGGCTACCTTTGTATCCTCAATATACAGATAATGGAAAACAAACACAAATTATCCATTAACCAGTGGGCAATAGAAGACCGTCCCCGGGAGAAAATGATGGAGAAAGGAGCAGCCGCATTAAGTGATGCCGAACTACTCGCAATATTAATAGGCTCCGGAAATACGGAAGAAAGTGCTGTCGAACTGATGAGGCGCCTGCTTCTCTCTTGTGATAACAATCTGAATTCTCTGGCAAAGTGGGAAGTCTGCGACTATTCCCGTTTCAAAGGAATGGGACCGGCGAAGAGTATCACCGTAATGGCTGCCTTGGAACTCGGCAAACGGCGGAAGCTGCAAAATACCAAAGAACGCCTTCGCATCTCTTGCTCAAAAGATATTTATGACATTTTCCAACCTGTGATGTGCGACCTCGAACAGGAAGAGTTCTGGGTTTTATTATTGAATCAGGCAACAAGACTGATCGATAAGGTACGTATCAGTACCGGTGGAATAGACGGAACTTATACTGACGTACGTACAATTCTTCGGGAAGCACTACTGCAAAGGGCTACGCAAATAGCCGTAGTACATAACCATCCTTCCGGAAATATCCAGCCCAGCCAACCGGACCGGACGTTGACGGAACACATCCGTCAGGCAGCCGACACAATGAACATTCACCTGATAGACCACGTTATTGTTTGTGAGGATAAGTTTTACAGTTTTGCCGACGAAGGACTGCTCTGAATAAATTTATTCTTATCTTTGCAATATATATTAATAAGGAAAGCCCTATGGAAAAATTTAAAATAGAAGAAAAAATCGTAGCCATGCTAAAGACGGTGTACGATCCTGAGATCCCGGTGAATGTATACGATCTTGGACTGATTTATAAAATAGACGTCTCTGATGACGGAGATGTAGTACTCGATATGACATTGACAGCTCCCAATTGTCCAGCAGCCGATTTTATTATGGAAGATATCCGCCAAAAGGTGGAATCGGTAGAAGGGGTGACTACAGCCACTATCAATCTGGTATTCGAACCGGAATGGGATAAAGATATGATGAGCGAAGAAGCCAAACTGGAACTGGGATTCCTGTAATGTTTTGATAATGAATAGTGGCAAAACTCATTACTTGTAACTCTAAACTCAAAACTCATGAAGAACGTTTATTTCCTTTCCGATGCGCATCTTGGTTCACGTGCCATAGAACATGGACGTACACAGGAACGACGCTTGGTGAACTTCCTCGACAGTATCAAGCATAAAGCTTCTGCTGTTTACCTGTTGGGAGATATGTTCGACTTCTGGTACGAATTTCAGTTGGTTGTTCCTAAAGGCTACACCCGTTTTCTGGGAAAGCTTTCCGAACTGACAGATATGGGTGTGGAAGTGCATTTCTTTACCGGTAACCATGACATTTGGTGTGGGGATTATCTGGCTAAGGAATGTGGAGTGATTATTCACCGCGAACCGTTGACTACGGAAATTTACGGAAAAGAATTTTATCTGGCCCATGGTGATGGTCTGGGCGATCCGGATAAGAAGTTCAAGTTGCTGCGTTGGATGTTTCATAGCAAGACATTACAGACTTTGTTCTCTGCCATCCACCCCCGTTGGAGTGTAGAGTTAGGGTTGACATGGGCGAAACATAGCCGTGAAAAACGGGTAGACGGAAAAGAACCGGACTATATGGGAGAGAATAAGGAACACCTGGTGCTCTATACGAAGGAGTATCTGCGAAGCCATCCCAATATCAACTTCTTTATCTATGGACATCGTCACATCGAACTGGATTTAATGCTGAGCGCTACTTCCCGTGTGCTGATTCTGGGCGATTGGATCAACTATTTTTCATATGCTGTATTCGACGGTGTAAATCTTTTCCTTGAAGAGTATATAGAAGGAGAGACACAGTTTTGATTCTTATTGATCAAAACGTTGATATTCCATTCATATAATATAAGACTACGTCTTCATACATTCTCGCACATAACATGGAAGAATGTGAAGACGTGGTCTTAATGTATTTAGTTGCTCAGCCTGAATACTACAGAGGCATATCCTCCCAGTTTTAAGGTATAATTGTCATTGTCCGTATTTTGCTGCGCTTCGCCATTTACAAACAATACTTTTTCAATCTTGTCTGTTAGTGGAAGTTGCATTGCCGTTCCGCTGAAGTTGTGGATGACAAGCAATTTCTCCTGATCCTTTGTCATATACCAGGCGGCAATCGGCTTATAATCTTTTTCCTGCGATTCGTTGTAGACAGGATGCTTGGTCATACTTCCCTCTGCCAGTGCCGGATAAGTGTTGCGTAACCGAGTGAGGGTGAGGTATATATTCAGAAGTGAGTGGGCGTCCGTTTGTTGATCGGCTACCGTTTTCACGTTTTTCGATACGGTGGCATCCGTCTTGTCGGTATAGCTGGTCGTGTAACTATCTCCCCACAACATTGGGCTGCGTACGTATTCGTCTCCATTATCCTTTGTTCCGTAAAGACCCAGTTCTTCACCATAGTAGATGTATGGATGTCCGGCTGAAGTGAGCAGGACGGAGGCTGCCAGTCTACATTTGTCGGCGGACTTGCCGAGCTTGGATGATGTACGGTCTTCATCGTGGTTACTCAGTTTGGTAGCTTCGATGTAGTCGCTGCGATAGCCGGCGTATTTCTGTTGGTAAGAAAGGATATCTTTCGCAAAATAACATCCGGTACTATTGTTGATCCCCCATTCCAGCCGATACCAGAAAGAAAATTCAAATAAAGCGGGCAGACCTTTATAATAAGGAGCTACTTTATCATATTCCGACAGAACTTCACCTACCATATAGAAGTCATCCGTATGTCCTTGCTGTTTGTAGCAGGTGTTCATGTCTTCGTAGAACATTTTCAGGAAGCGGGGATTTTCTTCACTGGTTTCACTGTGGTAAATGTGTTTCACGGCATCAAGTCGGAGACCGTCCACACCGCGGGCAATCCATCCCTTTGCCGCATCTGCTATCGCTTGATAGGCCGGTGACTCGCCGGCTTGATCTACCGGACCATAGTTCAGGTCGGCAAACCAATCGGTACAGAAATGGGAGTGGAAGTAGGTGATTTGCTGGCTGTCGAACATGATGTTGGCAGGAGTACCGGCGTTGGTCAGTTTGAACTCTTTGTTCAGGGTGACTTTCTCGGATGAGGAAGATGCACCGTATTTTGTCCCTGCTGGCCAGGAGGAATCATTGCTGGTACGGATCAGAAGCCCCCAGGTAGATTCAAAATCAACAGTGAGCTCATAGAGGTTGTTTCCTTTGTCATAAAACTTTTTGCAGATACCGTCGCCGTAGTATAAGTACTTGGCATTGGTGGTGCCTGTGTCCGGATTGTCTTCGTCTGCTTTGGCTCCTGTAGTGACGATAAGGGTGGGAGAAGATGCATTGCTCCAGTCCAGTGTAAATTTCAGTAGTCCTTTCACTGCACTGGTCTCGTCGGAAATCTGAAACCATTCCGCGGCATTGTATCCGGCTGTCCCTTCCTGAGTAATCATATCTATTTTGCCTGCCGCAATATCGGTTTTCGGATCTTCGGAAAAAGAATAATAATTGCGATACGGACTTTCAGATGATGAACAGGCTTCGGTAAACCACGGGTGATCTGTACCGGTGTGGTTCATTACGTAGTCCAGATAAATCTTGATCCCCCGGTTATGCGCTTCCGTAACCAAACGGTCGAAATCACTTTCTGTGCCGAGTTTCGGATTCACTTTCGTGTAGTCTGTCACATCATATCCGTGGTAAGACATGCAGGGGTGGATGGGGGAGAGCCAGATAGCTTTCACGCCCAGCTGGTTGATGTAGTCCAGTTTTTGGGTAATGCCGTTCAGATCTCCATACCCGTCTCCGTCACTGTCGGCAAAGGAGTAGACCAGTAGTTGGTAGGAGATGTCTGCACGCTTGGTTTCGTCCCATGTGTCGGGAGAGGCAGCGAGTGCCGTCCATTGTCCTTCGACGGGCGGTTCGGGATCTGGAGTAGGTTCGGTGATATTCTTGTCATCGCTGCAAGCGGTCATGAATGTCAGGAGCATCGACAGCCACAGGAGAGATAAAAAATGGAGATGTTTCTTCATAATGATGATGTATTAAAAACAATAACTGTAATCTCTTGGAAAAACAAGGGCCGTCCCGATTCTATTGTATTCGCGACGGCCATTCCCTGTTTTTCGGATTTCTTGTGGTATTATTCGATACGGCCTGTTCCGTTGCCGAAGTTCAGATAAACCTTTTGTCCGGTTTTACCTTGTACTGCGGCTTGGTCACCACCGTTGCCACGATAAGCTATTTGTCCGTCGAAGATGATAAACTCTGTTTTCCACCAGTCGCCGGCAGAGACAGCTTTCGGGTTTACGCAGATTCGCACTGCACCATCTTTCAGGAAAGCCGGAGAAACGAATTCACCATCAGCGGTTCCGGGCACGGTAAATAAGTCCTGTTCTACCAATTGTGCGTTCCAACCATCGTAAGAGGTGTCGCCCATTAAGTATACATTCGGCTTTTCAAATTCTATCACTTTGTTATCGCCGATAACAGAAACATATACCAGATACCAGCCGGCTACATCGACTTTTAAGTTGCCTCCCTCGTCCGACAGACCGGCAAGGTCTTTGGATTCTTGTGAGATGGCGTCTATAAAACCAAAGTCATTACCCCAATTGGCTTGCGGTGCAAACTTCACCTGATCGTTGGCAGCAAAATGGAAGATTCCCCAGAAAGCTCCCTTTGTTCCGTTGACGGGAACAAGCTCCTTCCATGCATTCGGATCACCGGCAGGATTTCCCCAGTTATAAGCACTGCCTGTCATATAAAGTTCGGTGGGCGCACTATTGTCTTTCACCGTAAAACGATAGTTGTAGGCGTCGAAGGAGATTTTGATTTTACCATCCAGTGCCGTATTTATAGCTCCTGCATTGGTCCAGGTGACAAAATTATCGCTGGAGTCGTCACCGTCCACACTACTTCCCAGAGCTTTGTCCCAATCGATATCGTTTCCGTTAATAGCCGAAGCCGGGAAAATCTTGAAGTTTGAAGTACTTTCTATTTCGGTTTCCAGTGTATACAGATTTTCATCGAGAGCATCCTTCTTCATTAATTGGGCACCGGTACCATTCCAACCTGTGAAATCGCCGACTACATAGTATCCGTCGGGATCAACTGCCGGAGTTGCGGCAGGCTTCAATGTGATGCTCACCTCATTTCCCACCAGCTGAATACCTTCGCCGGAAGGAGTAACGGCAGAGGTGTTAATCGCGATCTTCAATTCACGTTCCACGCTTGCACGACTTTTGTAAGCTTCTTGTGTCACACTGTCCAGTTGCGACAATGCTACTTTAAAGGCATTGTCTTCTGTCATGGTAAATGGGATTGTGTGATTCTCGTTCAGTGTCAGAGAGTTCACTGCGATTTTGCTGCTTTCTTCAGCCGTGGTTGAGCTTAACTTCGCAATTTCTACGGAATCTGCTGTGGTTGCATCCATTATAATGCTGGCATCTTTGCCGGCTGCGAAAGTTGCGGTCAACTGTCCTGCCGACTCTTCCTGGGGATTGGACTGGGGATCAGCCCAGTCCTTGAAATCTTCGTTACAGGCAGAAAACCCGATTGCTGCCAGAAACATCCCTGTGTATATTAAATGTTTTTTCATGATGAATCGTTCTTTTAAAGTTAATTACTTCTTTTCTCCTGTGCCTGCCGTAAAGTTCAAGTACATTACATTGCCGGCTGAACCCTGTACGGAATAACCTTCTCCTTTTTCTGTCCAACTGTCAATCAGATTGAAATCACGATAGAAGATTTCACCGTCGTGGAGTGTAAATTCTGTTCTCCACCAGTCGAGGTCTGTCTTGAAGCACATGCGGACCTCTCCGCTCGCAGTCATGGCAGGAGATACGAAGTTGCCGTCTTTGGTAGCGGGAACCGCAAACTTCCATGTGTCGGTAAATGCCCATGAGCCACCGGTTGTATTACCAAACAAATAGACTTCAGCCGGATAGAATGTGATGGTGAACGCATAGTCGGAACCTTTGACTGCCGCTTTGATATAGAAGAGATACCATCCGGCGTTTTCTACGATGAAGTTATCATTACCGCTTACTCCGGCTCCGGCTTTGTCAGTAACAGTCACGCGGTTGTCATTAATACCGATATATTCATTTTCTTTGGTACCGAACTTGAACTCGGAGTTGGCATCGAAGTAAACCATGGCATAGAATTGACCATCCATGCCGTAGACGCCTGCCATCGGTTTCCATACTTTCCAGTCGGCATCCAGCATAGAACCTACGATGAACATGGTCTTAGGCGGTGTCAATGAACTGGTGCTCTTGGAGATTAATACGTTGGGCAACTCAATTATGTTGGAAAAACAGATCCCTTTTCCACTGCTTGTGATGTTGGCTTTCAAGCGGATGTACACAGCTATCGGTTCGGTGGGGAGAGCTGCCTGTTCTCCGTTTACGGCAGTCCATAAGTCGAGAAGTGCGCTGTTGAGCTCGGAAGCATCCACATTCATTTTTGCTGTCGGGTACGTGTTTTCCAACACAGTATAGTTGGCTTTACTGTCATCTGTTGCTTCCTTGAAATCTTGTTCAAAAGAGGCTTGTACCGTGTATGTGGTAGCTGCCGGGAAACCGTAGTCCGGTTGAGAACAAGTAAGTTCTACACTTTGAGCATTCTTCAGGTCATATACATTGTTGGCTGCATACGCAGGCGTATTGAGCGTAAATGTATCGGGCTCATTCAGGATCGGGTTGCTGTCGTTGTCTGTCTCGCAAGCTGTGAATAGTGGCAGTGCGAAGGTGACAGCAAGTAATATATTGGATATTTTTTTCATAATGGCATTCTTTTATATAAGGATGAACTACTGGTTATTTATAGCCTTCATTTTGTGACATATTCTTATTGTTGTTTATATCCGATACAGGGATAGGATATAAATTGTAGTATGAAGCGACAGATGTCCCGTTCATAGCTCCGCCTTTCCAGTCCCACACATATTTATTGGTTGTGAACATGCCGAAACGAACCAAGTCTGAGCGACGGCGACCTTCCAGATAGAACTCGCGTGCCCATTCATCGATAAGTTCCTGTTCGGTTACAGTCTGTACCTTTCTTGTACAGTTGGCACGTTTGCGAAGTTCGTTGATGTCTGCCGTTGCATCTCCTCCCTGACGGAAGATAGCTTCCGCACGTGTCAGATAGGCTTCTGCCAGACGGAATAAAGGAATGTCAGTGTCGGGATATGTTGCATGGCTGACAGGCTTTCCGTCAGAACGATAGTTCTGCCACTTTACAATAGACAGTCCATCGGTGAATCCGCTGATAGCATCTGTCTGAATCTTGCGTCTGCCGCCTCCTACACCGGAGTATAGCATGGCACGGTCGTCACCGGCAGCCTTAATCATATCTTCTGTCCGGATGCCGTATTTAGCATCGAAAGCATCGATCTGTTCATCCGTGTCTAACCCCTTAGTCGGAATTTCCACATCGGCGGGCAACATCGGCACATCTTCGAGATTGGAGAAGAATTTCTTCACCATGGCTGCACGGGCAAAGATACAGGACCAGCCATTTGTTGTTCCCATACGTGGCATACCGGCCACGCGAGTACCACAAACCAGATAGGTAGAACCGCCATGGTTACGTGTCTTTACACCATCCTGACGAATGGGCAGAATGATTTCCTGCATGGCATTTTCATTCTCATCGTTATCGGCCATAAACAGTTCGCTGTAGTTGGTACATAATTTATATGCTGAGGCAATCACTTTGCTGGCATATTCTTCCGCCTTTGCATAGTCGGTTTGTCCGGTATATACACCGGCGTTCAGGTACAAACGTGCACGGAGCAACCAGTTAGCAGCTTTGTCGGCACGACCGAAAGGAGCCTGACGGGGTTCATACATATCACCTTCAATCTCGTTCAGTTCATTCTGAATGTAGGTATAGAGTTCCGTACCTTTCTTTTCAACAGGTAAATCGTTGCTGAAGTGTTCTTTGAACGGAGCTTTTCCAAACAAGTCGAGGAAGTACCAGTAATGCAAGGCACGCAGGAAACGTATTTCCGCACGCTGGCGCAGTGTTTCCGCATCTGTCATACCTTCGGTCTGGTCGAGGAAGAAGTTATATTGTGTGATGTCATATCCTAAACGGACATAAACCCACTCTGTACGCTGGCTGGAAGGACTCCAGCTAATGCTTGTAAGCTGGGGGATATCCTGGTTTTCCTGCCATGCCCAGAGACATTCATCGGTAGGCAACTCATTGCAGTTGAAAGTGGTACGGTAAAAACCGGATTCACCTTCATCTTGTCCGTCCAGGTCAGGAGAGCCGTCGATACCTTTTTGTCCGGTTACGCCCAGCATGGCATAACCTTTCACAAATACTCCTTGCTGATCGAAACTACCTCCTGTCTGAGGTTCGATGGGACTAATATCCAGATCGTTGATACATGAAGTTACTCCCAGTGAGAGAACTGTGGTCAGTGCTGCTGAAAATAGTTGTTTGATATATCTTGTTTTCATGATAAATTGATTTAATGTAATTTAGAATTGCAGACTCAAACCTAGTAAGAAAGTCATGGCTCTGGGGTATGGATTGGCGTCGATACCACTTTTGACTTCCGGGTCAAGGCCTTTGTATTTACTGATAATAAACGGATTTTGTACTGTTGCATATACACGTCCGCCAATACCTTTGTATGTCTGACCTTTCCACAGATTCTGGAAAGAATAGCCCAGTGTGATGTTATCACAACGTAAGAATGATGCGTTGTGTATAAAATAATCACTCATGTAGTAATCTCCTTGTCCGCTGAAACCCAGTGCGACAGCTTCGGCACTCGTATTGCTATATGCATTATTCGAGTACAGTCCCGAAGTGCTGACATTGGCTTTGTTGCTCAAGAAGTCATAGTATACATAGTTGTTCAGACTGGCACGCAGTGAGAAACTGAAATCAAAGTTCTTGTATTGCATTTTGGAAGTCAGTCCCATCAATACATCGCCTGCCGGTTTCTTGTAGATATATTTATCTCCGCTGTCTATGGTACCATTTCCGTTACGGTCGACAAACATGTTTTCAATAGGTTTGCCGTTCTCGTCATACACCTGCTGGTAAACATAGAAAGAATTGGCTGCATAGCCTACTTTGTTTGCCTGTACCTTGGTGTTGTTGCCTCTGGAAATCTTGTCACCGGCTTCTACGTAATAATCGCTGTCATCACCACCCGTCAACTTCGTGATTTCGTTGTGGTTCCATGTGATGTTATAGCTCAAGTCCCAAGTGAAGTCTTTCGTCACAATCGGTTTAGCATTGATGGAAAACTCCATACCGTAGTTTTCCAAAGAGCCGATATTCTGTGTCATCTGGGCGTTGAAGTTAGTACCGACGGGAATCTTTACGCTGTTCAGCAGATCATCCGTCTTACGGAAATAGCCATCAATACCACCTGTAATTCTTCCATTCAGGAATCCGAAGTCCAGACCGGCATTCCAGGTAGTAGTCTTTTCCCATTTCAGATTCTCATTGAAAGCCTTCGGGCGGGAAGTGGAATAGTAAGTATCGCCAAAAGGATACTGGGCATATTCGTTATTGACTACATACAGGGGAAGATATGCGAAATCATCTCCTATGTTTTGTTGTCCGGTAATACCCCAGCCCAGACGCAGTTTCAGGTCGGACAGGACATTTACATCTTTCAGGAAGTTTTCCTCTTTTATCTTCCATCCCAGTGCCAATGACGGGAATGTACCCCAGCGATTGTCTTTAGAGAAACGTGACGAGCCGTCCCAACGCATAGTAAAGGTAAACAAGTAACGGTTCAGCAGGGAGTAATTCAGACGACCGAAGTAGGAGACCAGAGTGTTTCTGGTGGCATACGCTGTTTGTTCGCGCAGTTTTGCGTCATGAGCTTCCTGAGTATAGGGGTCCCAGCCCTGACCTTCTTCAAATCCGTTGCGATGGAAGTGTTGTTCTTCACCGCCGACCATGACGTCAAAGTCGTTTGCACCTAAAGACTTGATATACTGTACATATATATTATAAGAAAGGTTGTATTTATATTGGGTGACATCACCATTCCAACCATAATAGTTATTTCCGAACGAGTATGGAGAAACAGTCGTCGTTTGTGTACCTTCTGCATATTCTCCACCTATGCTTGCATGCAGACGGAGGTCGGGCAGGAAATGGAATTTATAGTCAACATCCACATTTCCAACAAAGTCGTTACTGTTTGCCTTGTCATTTTTAAGCTCCAGTGCAGCCAGCGGATTCTGGGGAGAATTCGGATTGGATGTATATTTCCAGTTCGGGTCGCTGAAGCCTGAGGTAGAATTTATATTCTGCCAGTAGCCGCCTGTAAACTGGTAAGGATCGTCGGTAGAATAAACCGGACGGGTAGGGTCGATAGCCAATGCTCCGCCGATAGCGGCGCCTGTGTCGGCGTAGCGGTTCTTACCATTCATGTATTTGGCATTGATGTTGAACTTCAAGTGATCGTCGAAGAATGAAGGAGCCAGATTCACAGAAGCGGTAAAGCGCTGGAAATTGGATGTTTTCACAATACCATTGTCATTTGTATAGCCTAAAGACACACGATAAGGCAGGTTCTTGAATCCTCCGTTGATAGAAACATGATGATCTGTGCTGACAGCAGTGCGGAATATCTGGTCCTGCCAGTCCGTATTGGCGGTACCCAGTTCAGCCGGCAGTTTATCACCCCACAATTGAGTGGCATAAGCACGATATTCATCTCCACTCAACACATCATACCGTTTTTGAGTCTTGGAGAAGGATACGGAACCATTATAGTTTATACTCGGAGCCTGTCCGTTCTTTCCTTTCTTAGTAGTGATAATGATCACACCATTGGATGCACGCGAACCGTAGATAGCAGTTGCGGAGGCGTCTTTCAGTACTGTAAGGGTTTCAATATCAGCAGGATTGACCATAGACAATCCGTTTGCCATACCTTTGATACCTTCGTTATCAATAGCCAGACCGTCAATGACAATCAACGGGTCGTTACTTGCATTCAAAGAGGAACCGCCACGAATTCGGATTTGTGCTCCACCTCCCGGTGTACCGTCATTTGATATAACGCTGACGCCGGCAATCTTTCCGGATAACATATCCTGCGCGTTTGTGGTAATACCTTTGCTCAGTTCATCGGGCTTGATAGCCATCACCGAACCGGTCATATCGTTCTTTTTCACCTGACCATAGCCGATTACTACTACTTCGTCCAGTATTTCCGTATCATCTTTCAGTATTACATTCATTTGCGCAGCAGCAGGAAGTTCCTTCTGTTGGTATCCGATGAATGAAACAACAATTATGTCGCCTTGCCTGGCAGACAACTGGAAGTTGCCATCAAAATCGGTAATTGTTCCGGTGGTAGTGCCTTTCACCACAACATTGGCGCCGATAACCGGTTCGCCCGTTGCGTCTTTTACCATTCCTTTGACGGTTATTTGCTGAGCAAATGCGCCAACGGACAAGAATATTCCAGCTATTAGCATAAGCAGGACCTTTAACATAAAGTTTCCTTTTTTCATGTTTCTGTATTTAAAGTTAATTTGTAAATTCTCTTATCATTCTCTCTTAAAAAATACCTATTGAAAACCTTTTCTTCGTCTTAATACCTAGCGTTTGAAAACACTCTGTTCTATCGAATTGTAATTTCTCTGTCTTTCAATCTCTTTCTCTTTATAATCTCTTCAAACCTTTTGCTTCAGATTTGTCTTTTACTTCTTTAATGCTGATTGCGTATCCGCCTCCGTTGACTGCGTGCAAATTCAATTTGCTCTTGTTGGTCAGAATACCTTTCTTGATGGTGTAAGCCTGTGGGTTTTCTTTCCAGTCGGCATCTTTGGCGTCAGCATAAACCGTAGCGACATATTGTTTGCCCGGAGTCAGGAAGTCGAATGCAAGCTTGGAGGTATGGCCGTTTTCACCCGCTGTGCAGCCTATGTACCAGTCGTCCGTGCCTTTTGCCTTGCGGGCAATTGTGATATATTCTCCCGGTTCTGCTTCCAGATAGTTTGTTTCGTCCCAGTCAAGGGCAACATCTTTGATGAATTGGAAAGCATCCATGAAGCGTTCGTAGTTCTCCGGAATGTCGGCAGCCATCTGCAAAGGACTGTACATCGTGACATATAATGCGAGCTGGCGTGCAATGGTAGAACGGACCTGAGAATTATTTGCCGGATTCATCTTGTTGCAATGAGTTTCGAAGATACCGGGAGTGTAGTCCATCGGACCACCGACCAGACGTGTGAAAGGCAGAATCGTTGTGTGATATACTTTATTGCCTCCGAATGATTCATACTCTGTTCCGCGGGCGGATTCGTTGCCGATCAGGTTAGGGTACGTACGGCAAATACCGGTTGGGCGGGTTGCTTCGTGTGCATTCACCATGATCTTGTAGTCAGCGGCTTTTTTTACTGCATACAAGTAGTGATTGTTCATCCATTGTCCGTAGTGATGTTCTCCGCGAGGAATGATGTTGCCTACGTATCCGCTCTTTACAGAGTTGTATCCATTGTCTGCCATAAATTGATAAGCTTTGTCCATGTGGCGTTCGTAGTTGCGTACAGAAGCGGAAGTTTCATGGTGCATCATCATTTTGACCCCTTTGCCGGCTGCATAGCGATGGATTTCCTTCACATCGAAATCGGGATAAGGAGTGACGAAATCAAATACATAGTCTTTGCTGTTGCCAAACCAGTCTTCCCAGCCTTCGTTCCAGCCTTCTACCAGTACAGCATCGAATCCGTGGGCTGCGGCAAAGTCGATATAACGTTTCACGTTAGCGGTGTTGGCAGAATGTTTGCCGTTCGGTTTTGTTTTGGAGTAATCTGTTTCACCTAGTTTTACGCTGGTCAGTTCGTCGGTGTAAGCCCATGAACCTTTTCCGGTAATCATGTCCCACCATACACCGATATATTTCACCGGTTTCACCCAAGAAGCGGCATCCGCTATCTTGCAGGGCTCATTCAGGTTGAGCGTGATACGGGAAGCCAGAATGTTGCGGGCGTCATCGCTTACGATAATTGTACGCCAGGGAGTGTTGCAGGGAGTTTGCATATATCCTTTGTCCCCTTTGGCATCCGGTGTCAACCATGATTCGAATATCATATTCTTGTCGTCCAGGTTGAGGTGCATACATGAGTAATCAACCAAGGCGGCTTCGTGAAGATTAATGTATAAGCCATCATCCGTTTTCATCATCAATGCGGTTTGTACACCTGTCTGTGAGAAAGGAGTCTGAGAAGAGTTCGGGGTGATTGCTTCTTTCATCAAGCCTCTGATTTCCGATAAGCGGGAAATGGTATAGTCATACTCCTGTGTATCATAGTCACCCGGTATCCAGTAAGCGATGTGGTCACCGTTCATGGCAAACTGAGAATGTTCTTCCTTGATAACAAAGTAATTCAGTGCCTTTTGCTGGGGAAATTCATAACGGAATCCCAGGCCGTCGTTGAACAGACGGAAACGGATAACGATGGAACGGTCATTCATGGGTTGATACAGGTTGACTGCCAGTTCGTTATAGTGATTGCGGATTTCTTTTTCTTCTCCCCACACCGGTTGCCAGGTTTCATCGAAGGTAGTCGTCTTGGCGTCCTTTATTTCGAAACCGTTATATAGGTTGGTCTTAGAATCAAGTTTGGTCAGGTCTCTGCGGTCTACCCAGTCGAAGTCGGTTCTGGTATTATCCTCTTTCTTCAATTCCAGTCCGAGGGTGCTGGGCTTGATCACCACCTTGTTTTTATATGTCAGTTCATACGTTGGAGCACCTTTTGCGTCCACTTGGAAGGTCATTACCAGATTGTTGTCCGGTGAGGTTAATTTCTGTTGTGCATTCGCAATGAATGAGATGCAAAGGAATGCGATGAGCGATAAAATCTTTCTCTTTTTCATTCTATTTATGGTATTAAATTATAAGCTAACTAATATTTTTACTCCGGTTTGTTCCGGATATTGCAAATATAGCAACCATCCCGGGACTTTGGGCTATCTAGAATAAAAATACAAGTTGGTATTAATGATAATATTTTGTTTTACAGATGTTTATCTTCTTTTTGTTTCCTGATAAATATAAGTCGAAGTGAACTTGTTTAAAAGGATAAAAGGTATATTCCGCGACTTGGGAGTGTTAATTCATTTCTTAATTCAACTTTTTTATCTGTCAATAAATCGAAAGCAGATGGAGCAGGAAGTACTTCCTGATAGGGAGTCAGGTCAATGGTCTGTTCCCGGTCGGTACCATTCAGGAAGACAACGACTGACTGATTACCGTATTTACGTTCGTAAACATAGATACCCTTATTCGGGGCGAAATGTTTCAGTTGTCCTTTGGCGATCACTTCATTTCCTTTTCTCCATTGGAGCAGCTTTTGCATAAAGGAGAAAGCTTCATTCTGTCGTGGAGTGCGGTTGGCTGCATCAAAGCAGTTCTTTGTGTCATTCTGCCAGCCTCCGGGGAAGTCACAGCGGAGCAGTCCGTCTCCGTTTGCTTTATCAGCTGCCATCAGGATTTCAGTTCCGTAATATATCTGCGGTATTCCACGGGTTGTCAGTAAGAATGTCAGGGCCTGTTTGTATCGGTCGAGATTTTTTGTGTCTGCTTCCGAACGGTAGAAGCGGGAAGTATCGTGATTATCGAGGAACGTCAGCAGGTTCATCGGGTGACTGAAAACAATGTCTTGTGACAGATATTCGTAGAGTCTGAAAAGTCCTCCGTTCCATTCGGTAGTCTCTTCGTCGAAAGCCTTGTTCATCTCTTCCATGAGCGGGAAATCCATCACAGTAGGGAGGTTGCTGTTCTTCGGATAAGCGAGTTTGCTGTCTTTTTGCCAGTAAGAGATAAGTACGTTGCTGCCCAGCCACGTTTCACCTACAATGTTGAATTTAGGATATTCTTCGTTGATTGCTTTGCACCAGCGTGCCATCATATCAAAATCAGCATAAGGATGCGTATCCTGACGGATACCGTTGATACCTGCGTATTCTATCCACCAGATACTGCTTTGTATCAAGTAAGTAGCAACATGGCGGTTGCGCTGGTTGAAGTCAGGCATGGTCAGAGTGAACCAACCGTCGATGGCTATTTTCTTTTCGTAATCGGAGGTATACGGGTCCATTTGAGTGGCAGTCTTAAAGCTGGTCTGCACGTAGTTGCCCTCGAAGTTGAACCAGTCTTTGGAAGGCATATCCTTGAACAGGTAATTGTCTGAACCGCAATGGTTGAAGATCATGTCCATCACCACTTTCAACCCCTTGGCATTGGCTGCCTGGGTAAGGTTACGGAACTCTTCGTTGCTGCCGAAACGGCGGTCTACCTGATAATAATCGGTAATGGCATACCCATGATAAGAACCTTCTTTCATGTCATTCTCCTGAATCGGGTTGAGCCATATGCTGGTGACGCCAAGGTCTGCTATGTAGTCCAGATGATTTTCTATTCCTTTTAAATCGCCTCCGTGGCGTGCGAAAGGCTCGTTGCGATCGACATTTCCTTCCAGCATTCCGGGAATGACGTCGTTGGAAGAATCACCATTGGCAAAACGGTCCGGCATGATGAGATAAAGTACATCACTCGAATCGAAACCTTCAACTGCCGAAGCATCCGGTCTGCGCTGTTTAAGCTCGTAGGGGATTTTAGTCTGCTTCTTGCCTTGTGTCAGGATGATGTCAAAGTTTTGTGGGACAGCCTTTGAAAGGTCTAAATATAAAACCAGATAATTCGGATTTTCCTGCTTCACCACTTCTTGCAGCGTAATGTCACCGGAAGAAAGACTGACGTCTGCGGATGATATGCGATCACCATATAATAGTATTTGTAATTCGGGATTTTTCATGCCTGCCCACCAAAAGGCAGGAGCTACTTTCTTTATAGCGTTTGCCGCAAATACCTGATGAAAACCGGGTAATAATAATAGTAAGATAGTGAATAATAAATTCCTTTTCATGGTAACTAGATTTTAAAAATTTGTTCGGGAGAACCGATGATGCAAATGTAGGGGAATCGGGTATGCCGTACTGTAGCTAGAATAAAAATATAAATGCTCGTTTAGAATATATTGTTGATAATAAGCTGCTTATGATTCTTTGCACTATCGAAAAATACAAGTGAAAATGAAAATAGTTATGACGATATTTTTCGTTTTTATTACTATAATCATTATATTTGTATCATCTTTAAAAAAGTACCTTATGAGAAATCTAACCTGTTATCTTTTGTTTCTGCTTTTAGTTTCTCCTCTTTCTCTGTTTGCAAAGCATACGGACCTGAATAAGGCAGTTCTCAAAAAGCTGGATGATATTATAAGTAAGAAGGAGACTTATCAAATTCAGAGGGAAAAAGAAATAACCGATTTGAAAGTACAGCTTGCCCATTCTACCGATCCTGTGCGGAAATATGAGTTGTATGCGTCCCTCTTTGGTGCTTACCTGCATTATCAGGCGGATTCGGCGCTTCATTACATTAACCGTGAAATGGAGATACTGCCACAACTGAACCGTCCGGAGCTGGAAAATGAGATTATCATTAACCGTGCTACGGCGATGGGTGTGATGGGAATGTACATTGAAGCTATGGAACAATTGGCGAAGATCAATCCTAAAGAATTGAATGAATGGACCTTGTTGTCTTATTATCAGACGTATCGTGCCTGTTACGGATGGCTTGCCGATTATACAACGAATAAAAATGAAAAAGAAAAATACCTGAAAAAGACCGACTTGTACAGAGATTCCATTATTGCCGCCATGCCTCCGGAAGCAAACAAAACGATTGTTTTAGCGGAAAGATGCATCATGAATGGAAAGGCTGATACGGCTGTCGGCATGTTGAACGATGCACTGAAGGATATGGAAGACGAGCGTCAGAAAGTATATATCTATTATACTCTTTCTGAGGCATATAGCGTGAAAAAAGATGTTGAGAAAGAAGTCTACTATCTGATACTGACAGCTATTGCCGATCTGGAGTCTTCTGTCAGGGAGTATGCCTCATTACAGAAACTCGCACATTTGATGTACGAATTGGGGGATATTGACCGTGCTTACAAATATTTAAGTTGTTCGATGGAAGATGCCGTGGCGTGTAATGCCCGTCTGCGATTCATTGAAGTAACGGAGTTCTTCCCGATTATCGACAAGGCTTATAAACTGAAAGAAGAAAAAGAACGTGCCGTGTCCCGTGCCATGTTGATTAGTGTGAGTCTGCTGTCCCTGTTTCTTCTGATTGCTATCTTCTATCTGTGTCGTTGGATGAAAAAGATATCTGTGATGCGACGGAATCTGAGTTTGGCCAACAAACAAATGTCTGTGGTAAACAAGGAGTTGGAGCAGACCGGAAAAATAAAGGAAGTATATATAGCCCGCTATCTGGACAGATGTGTTAATTATCTCGATAAGCTGGAAACATATCGTCGCTCCTTGGCTAAGCTTGCCATGTCATCACGCATAGACGACCTGTTTAAAGCAATCAAGTCCGAACAGTTCATCCGGGATGAACGCAATGAATTTTATAATGAATTTGATAAGTCTTTCCTTAAATTATTCCCCAACTTTATCACTTCTTTCAATAATCTGCTGGTAGAAGAGGCGAGAATCTATCCTAAATCGGATGAACTGCTGACAACGGAACTCCGGATTTTTGCCCTTATTCGCCTGGGAGTGGTGGACAGCAACAAGATTGCTCATTTTCTGGGCTATTCTCTGGCAACAATCTATAATTACCGGAGTAGAATGCGCAATAAAGCTGTCGGAGATAAAGATCAGTTTGAACAAGATGTAATGAACCTATAGCTCCTTTTTCATAAGAAGCTTAGCCCTGTGTTGTGCCACGCCTTTGGCACAACCGTGCCATCGCATTGGCACGACTGTGCCAGCACGGTGGCACAACTGTGCCAAAGGCGTGGCACTGTGTGTACAATGCAGAGAGTGCCAATTATCTACGGATGTCAGCCGTAAGACAATTGGCACTCTTTATTAGGAAAGGCAGATATTCTTATTTATATCCTGCCGCCTTTGCGATTCTTTTAGGGATTTCGGTATTGTCAATCTTTTCACCGAACAGTTGAGAACCGGCACCGATAGCAAATACCGGTACATAACCGGCAGAGTGACCACCGCTTACCCAGCCTACCATCGATATCTGATCCATCACTTCTTTAGCGCGTGCTGCCATTGGTTCGCTCTTGGAGTACATGCTTTCGGCAAACACCACTTTATTTCTGACAAAGGATTGTTCAAACTCGTCACGCAGTTTCTTTTCCTGTTCCCAGGAAATAGGGAATTGTTTCCAGAAGCCCATTTCGTTGCCCAGGAATTCTTTCATGTCTTCCCAAGTCACCTTATTTCCTTTCGATTTTCTCAGCTCACTGATTTGTTTGGATAATCCGTCAGCGGAATGTTTCTGATATTGCAATGCTTTCAGGTTCAACTCATATCTGCCTGTGCCCAGTACGATACCACCGGTTTCGTGGTCGGCGGTAACAACGATCAAAGTTTCCTTCGGATGTTTCTTGTAAAATTCATAAGCTACTTTGATGGCGTCATCCATATCCTTCACTTCGTTGAATACAGTAGCGGCGTCATTGGCATGGCAGGCCCAGTCTATCTTTCCACCTTCTACCATCAGGAAGAAACCTTTGTTCTTGCCTTTGGTGAGGAAGTCGATAGCGCTTTCTGTGATTTGAGCGAGAGTCAGATCATCGCTTTTACGGTCGATAGCGTAAGGCAGGCAAGAAGGGTCCTTGCCTTCTTCCTGTATCAGGATCATTTTGCCGGCATCCTTGCTTTTTGCTTTATAATCGTTGTAGCCACGTGCTACGGTGTAGCCTGCTTCTTCGAAAATAGGGAAGATGTTGGGAGCGTCTTTCCTGTCGTAGGTCTTGTCAGGTTTCAGGAAACCACCGCCTGCATAAAAGTCAAAGTTTGCTTTGGTCAGGTCAATGGCGATTTCATAATTCATATTACGGTCTGCCTGATGAGCATAGAAAGCGGCGGGAGTGGCATGGTCTACGCTGACGGAAGTAGTGACGCCTACTTTCTTTCCGGCCTTCTTCGCTTTTTCGGCTATCGTTTCAATCGGGTTCTTGTCTTCTCCTACGGAGATGGCGCTGTTGTAGGTCTTCTTGCCGGTTGCCAGTGCAGTACCTGCGGCTGCAGAGTCAGTTACAGAGTTGGTGGCAGAGAAAGTGGTTGCCATGGTAGCTACGGGGAATTGAGTGAACAGCAAAGGTTCAACGCCGATACGTCCGTTCTGGCGTTCTGCCTGATACATTTCCGTACCGTTTACTTGGTTGACTCCCATTCCATCGCCGATGAAATAGAATACATACTTTGCCTGACCGTTGGCTGCAACGGATATGAGGACAAAAAGTAGTGTGTAAATTAACTTTTTCATTCTTTTGTATCTTAATATTAGGGTTAGTGATGGACAAAGGTAATAAAAAACGGTGGAAGTGCCGAAGCAAATCCACCGTTTCTTTGTGTCATTTGTATGACATTTATGCTTTCACACGTCCTACGTAAGAACCGTCACGAGTGTCGATTTCAATTGTTTCACCTTCGCTGATGAACAAAGGAACACGTACCGTCGCACCTGATTCTACTGTTGCAGGTTTCAGTGTGTTGGTAGCTGTATCACCTTTCATACCCGGTTCTGTATAAGTAACCTTCATCTGAACCTTGATCGGCATGTCTGCATAAAGTACAGTTTCGGTAGAAGCGTCAGAAACAACGTCCAGCACTGCACCTTCGAGCAGGAAGTCTACACCGTTGATCAGGTCGTGAGCAATAGGGTGTTGGTCAAAAGTTTCCTGATTCATGAAGATATAGTCTTCTCCTTCTTTATACAGGAACTGGTACGGGCGACGTTCTACGCGTACATCTTCCAGCTTTTCACCGATGTTGAAACGGCGTTCGAGAACGTAACCGCTAACTACATCTTTCAGTTTAGTACGCATAAAAGTGTTACCTTTACCCGGTTTCACATGCAGGAATTCTATACAGAAATAGAGCTTTCCGTCCATACGGATACAAGTTCCGTTTTTGATGTCTTGAGCATTAATCATACTGCTGTTTTTCTTATTATATTATTGTTATTTAATTGTTTTCTTCGTAATTCGAGTGCAAAAGTAATCTAAATCGGTAAAAAACACAAAAACTTTTGAGCAAAAATGAGTTATCGCTTGGTTAATTTAAAAAAAGTCTCTATTTTTGCAGCCCGATTACGTAGAATAATAACATAAAAACAAGATACAGTAATGAAAAGAACATTTCAACCCTCTAACAGAAAGAGAAAAAACAAACACGGTTTCCGTGAGAGAATGGCATCGGCTAATGGTCGTAGAGTATTAGCTGCTCGCCGTGCGAAAGGCAGAAAGAAACTGACTGTTTCTGATGAGTACAACGGACAGAAGTGGTAATCATCACTCAGAAACAAAAAAGGCGGAGTTCAAAACTCCGCCTTTTTTGTTTGCTCTCGTTTCCATTAAAGTTGGTCATAACTTCCTTTTTATGGCAAAAAATACAGGATTCCCGGTGCAGTAGTTAAATAGTGTATTAAATAATGTTTAATGGAATTCCCTTTGTCACTTTTTAGCTTTCTTTGTCACAGATCATAGACGGAATATATGTGACGGACGGTTGTGTTCAGAGAATCCGGAAGCTGCATCTTAAGATATAAGGTTGTTGAAATCTATAAGAGTGGGGAATATAGTTGCAGCAATTGTGGTGATGATAGGTGTCCTTGCATTTATGCAGGGACATTTTCATTGCTCACTATTCCGAAATTCAACTAATTTGTAGTATCTTTGGCGCGGATTAACAGCAAAGCGTATGACAATCAAAGAATTCTTTTCTTTTAAAACAAATAAATATTTTTGGGTGAATATCGTTGTCATGATTGTGGCAGTGGTGCTGATCGTGTTTGGCGTGATGAAATGGCTGGATGTTTATACCCGTCACGGTGAAGCTGTGGTCGTTCCCGATGTAAAAGGGATGACAGTGGAAGAAGCTTCTAAAATGTTCCGCAATCATGGGTTGGTATGTGTCGTTTCCGATTCCAATTATGTGAAGAATAAGGTAGCGGGCATTGTGCTCGATGTCAATCCGGGAGCCGGACAAAAAGTAAAAGAAGGCCGTACCATTTATCTGACTATAAATACACTGAGCATCCCCTTGCGTGCTATTCCCGATGTAGCGGACAACAGTTCCCTGCGTCAGGCACAGGCGAAAGTGCTTGCTGCCGGATTCAAACTGACTGAGATTCAGCTGATGAACGGTGAGAAGGACTGGGTGTACGGTATCAAATATCAGGGACGTTCATTAGAAGCGGGAGATAAGGTACCTTTGGGAGCAGCATTGACTCTGATGGTAGGAAACGGAGAAAATGAACCGTTGGAAAGCGACTCTATAGAAAATGTTGAAGGAACAGAGGAACCTGCTGCATCAGAATCCCCTTCAAGTCAGGATGACAGCTGGTTTTAATTGATAAATAACGAAACAGACTCACATGATCGAGGAAGAACTTCCGGATGAACTGGAAAATGATTTGGATGACATAGAACCTGTCGGTGATGAATCTCAGCTTTACGAACATTTCCGGGTGGTCGTAGACAAAGGACAGGCAATGGTCAGAGTCGACAAATATCTGTTCGAACGTATTGTTAATGCTTCGCGCAACCGTATTCAGAAGGCTGCCGAAGATGGATTTGTCATGGCCAACGGTAAGCCGGTGAAGAGCAGCTATAAAGTAAAGCCGCTCGATGTCATTACCGTCATGATGGACCGCCCCCGTTACGAGAACGAGATTATTCCCGAAAATATTCCCCTTAATATCGTTTACGAAGATCAGTATGTAATGGTAGTGAACAAGCCTGCGGGACTGGTAGTACATCCGGGGCATGGAAACTATCACGGTACGCTTGTGAATGCACTGGCATGGCACATGAAAGATATTCCCGAATATGATGCCAATGACCCTCATGTCGGGCTTGTCCACCGCATAGATAAAGATACTTCCGGGCTGCTGGTAATCGCCAAGACACCCGACGCCAAGACTCATCTTGGAATACAATTCTTCAATAAGACGACCAAACGCAAATATCGTGCCCTTGTCTGGGGAAATGTGGAACAGGATGAAGGTACAATCGTAGGCAGCATCGCCCGCAATCCGAAAGACCGGATGCAGATGGCAGTCATGACCGACCCGGCAATGGGCAAACACGCGGTGACTCATTATCGGGTGTTGGAACGGCTGGGATACGTCACACTGGTAGAATGTATACTCGAAACAGGGCGTACTCATCAGATTCGTGTTCACATGAAACACATCGGGCATGTACTTTTCAACGACGCACGCTATGGCGGTGACGAAATACTGAAAGGTACCCACTTTAGTAAATACAAACAATTTGTAAATAATTGCTTTGACACTTGTCCCCGGCAGGCTCTGCATGCTATGACATTGGGGTTCGTACATCCCGTCACAGGCGAAGAGATGTACTTTACTTCCGAACTTCCGGATGACATGACCCAGCTTATCGAGAAGTGGCGAGGCTATATAAGTAACAGAGAAATAGAATGAAACGCACAATTGCTATCGTAGCCGGAGGTGATACCTCCGAATTTCATGTATCCCTGCGTAGTGCACAGGGAATATATTCCTTCATAGATAAGGAAAAGTATACATTGTATATTGTTGAGATGCAGGGAACCCGCTGGGAAGTCCAGCTGCCGGATGGTACAAAAACACCGGTAGACCGCAATGACTTCAGCTTTATGCTGGGTGCGGAAAAGATTAAGTTTGACTTTGCCTATATCACCATTCACGGTACTCCGGGTGAAGACGGTCGTCTTCAGGGATACTTTGATATGATGCACATTCCGTATTCCTGTTGCGGGGTGCTGGCTGCAGCGATCACCTATGATAAGTTTACCTGCAACCAATATCTGAAAGCCTTTGGTGTACGTATTGCGGAATCATTGCTGCTGCGTCAGGGACAATCGGTTTCCGATGAAGATGTAATGGAAAAGATCGGTTTGCCTTGTTTTATCAAGCCGAGCCTGGGAGGTTCGAGTTTTGGTGTAACAAAGGTTAAGACGAAAGAAGAAATACAACCGGCCATTGTTAAGGCATTTGAAGAAGCGCAGGAAGTGCTTGTTGAAGCATTTATGGAAGGGACGGAGCTAACCTGCGGTTGCTATAAAACCAAAGACAAGACGGTGATCTTCCCGCCTACGGAAGTAGTGACGCATAATGAGTTCTTTGATTATGATGCAAAATATAATGGTCAGGTAGACGAGATCACTCCCGCACGCATTTCGGACGAATTGACGAATCGTGTGCAAATGCTGACTTCGGCTATTTATGATATATTGGGCTGCTCCGGTATCATCCGTGTGGACTATATTGTGACTGCCGGCGAGAAGATCAATCTGCTGGAAGTGAACACGACTCCGGGGATGACCGCTACAAGTTTTATTCCCCAGCAAGTGCGTGCTGCCGGTCTGGATATAAAGGATGTGATGACTGATATAATAGAAAATAAATTTTAAGTATTAAGTATTAGGTAATAAGTATTAATTCCGGGTGGTTTACAGCGCAGCCTAATACTTTATACTTAATACCTGATACTTATTTATAAAATTCATAGCTTATGGCTACTACAGAGTTTGATGAGATTCGTCCTTACAATGATGAGGAACTTCCTCAAATCTTTGAGGAACTGATTGCTGACCCTGCTTTCCAAAAAGCAGCAACTGATGCAATACCGAATGTCCCTTTTGAACTTTTGGCGCAGAAGATACGCGCTTGCAAAAGCAAACTGGATTTTCAGGAAACATTCTGTTATGGTATTTTGTGGAAAATAGCTGCGGACCATACGGATGGGCTGACTCTGGATCATACGGCTTTACCGGATAAAAGCAAAGCTTATACGTATGTCTCCAATCATCGGGATATTATATTGGATTCGGGCTTCCTTTCCATCTTGCTGATTGATCAGGGGATGGATACGGTAGAGATAGCGATTGGAGACAATCTGCTGGTTTATCCATGGATCAAGAAGTTGGTACGTGTCAATAAATCTTTTATCGTGCAGCGGGCGCTGACCATGCGGCAGATGCTTGAATCTTCGGCAAGGATGTCCCGTTATATGCATTATACCATTAATGAGAAGAAACAGTCTATCTGGATTGCCCAGCGCGAAGGACGTGCCAAAGATTCGAATGACCGTACACAGGACAGTGTGCTGAAGATGCTGGCCATGGGTGGCGAAGGCGATTTAATCGATCGTTTGATGGAGATGAATATTGCGCCTCTTGCCATTTCATATGAATATGATCCCTGTGATTTTCTGAAGGCACAGGAGTTTCAGTTGAAAAGAGATATAGAAGGATACAAGAAAACGACTCAGGACGATTTGATCAGTATGCAGACCGGTCTTTTCGGATATAAAGGGAAAGTTCATTTTCAGACAGCTCCCTGTATCAACGACAAGTTGGAGCAGTTAGACCGTTCGTTGCCGAAACAGGAGCTGTTTTCCGGCATATCTGCTTGTATTGACCGGAGGATTCATGGTAACTACCGGATTTATTCGGGCAACTACGTTGCCTATGACTGGCTGAATAACACATCTGAGTTTGCTGACCATTACACATCCGAGGAGAAACAACGATTCGTTACCTATATTGAGCAACAACTGGGCAAAATAAAGATTCCGAATAAAGATGAAGACTTTTTGCGCGGAAAATTGTTATTAATGTATGCCAATCCACTGGTAAACTATTTAGCTGCTTGCCAATGAATAAAGTAAAGTTACATACAGTCTGGCTTTTGGGAATGCTTTTCCTGATGACTGCCTGCGGGGATGATGAAGATTACTATTATCCTCCTGTGAAGCTGGAGTTTGTTACAGTGAAAGCTGGAGCGGATGGACTGATAAAGAGTCTGCTTCCTGATAAGGGAAAGTTGCTGACTGTTTCGAAGGACCGTACCGGTTCAAGCATTTCTCCGAACACAGCCAGACGTGTGATAAGTAACTATGAAGTAAATTCGGATGATGCTACTGCTGTCATTTACTCTTTGCAGTCGGTAGTGGCCCCGGAGCCTAAAGAAGCTACCGATCCGGCTTTTGAGGGAGGACTGAAGTACGATCCGGTTGACGTGACCAGTATCTGGATGGGACGTGACTATTTGAATATGATCTTGAATGTGAAGATTGATATCAATAGTGGTAAACAGCATGTTTTTGGGATGGTCGAAGAGAGCGTTGAGTCAGAGGGGGATGAGAAAGTCGTTACTTTGTCTCTGTTCCACAACGCAAATGGGGATGAGGAGATTTACAATCGTCGCGCCTATGTCTCTGTTCCTCTGACGAAATATGTGGATGAAGAGAATCCGCATCAGACAATCAGAATAAAATTCAAATATCATACCACAGATACAAGTGGTACGGTAGTAGAGTCAGAAAAGTATTGTAATCCGGGATTTGAATATATTCCGGATGAGAATTGAATAATGTAGTATATATGTTTAAAATGAATCAATTAGTCGTGGGGTTATTTTTATTTCTCTCTTCTCTTTTCTCCTGTCAGCAGAAAGGAGATTTTAAAACGGTGAATGTAGATGAGTTCGATTCTTTCATTCAGGATGAAGAAGTGCAGCGTCTGGATGTCCGTACACTGGCTGAATATTCAGAAGGACATATTGCCAGAACGATCAATATTAATGTGATGGATGACTCTTTTGCTTCAATGGCGGATTCGTTATTGCAAAAGAGCAAACCGGTAGCTCTGTATTGCCGTAGCGGTAAACGAAGCAAGAAAGCTGCTGCGATTCTTAGTGAAAAAGGGTATAAGGTTAGAGAGCTTGGCAAAGGATTCAATGCCTGGCAGGCAGCCGGAAAAGAAATAGAACACTAAAAGACCGTTCTCATCATTATGAAAAAACAACTCACTGTAATAGGGGGTGTTTTCTCTCATAATGATGAGAACGGTCTTTAGTACTTTTATAGCCCTTCAATCAATCTCTTCAAAACTACCGTAGCCGATATTTCACGGTTGGCAGCTTCAGGAATAACAATAGACTGAGGACTTTCAATCACATCGTCTGTAACAATCATATTTCTACGGACAGGCAGGCAGTGCATAAAGAATGCATTGTTGGTTACTGCCATCTGGCGGTCGCTGACTGTCCACTCGCGGTCTTTGCTTAATATCTGGCCGTAGTTGTCTCCTGCATAAGCAGCCCAGTTCTTGGCATATATAAAGTCTGCTCCTTCGAAAGCTTTCATCTGGTCATACTCTACCTTGGCATTTCCTACAAATTGCGGAGCTAACTCATATCCTTCCGGATGGGTGATCACGAAATCGTAATCAGTGGCATTCATCCATTCGGCAAAGGAATTGGGAACAGCCTGTGGCAATGGACGGGGATGCGGAGCCCAAGTCATGACGACTTTAGGGCGTGCGGTCTTTTTGTATTCTTCAATGGTAATCAAATCGGCAAAACTTTGCAGCGGATGCCGCGTAGCTGCTTCCATAGAGAATACCGGACGTCCGGAATATTGAATAAACTGATTGAGGATGGTCTCTTGATAGTCAAACTCACGATTTTCGAAACGGGCAAAGGAGCGTACTCCAATGATGTCACAATAACAGCCCATCACGGGAATGGCTTCCAGCAGATGCTCCGGTTTGTCACCGTCCATGATGACGCCACGTTCTGTTTCCAGCTTCCAGGCGCCTTGGTTGATGTCTAGGACCATCACATTCATTCCCAAATTAATAGCAGCTTTCTGTGTGCTAAGACGAGTACGAAGACTGGAGTTGAAGAAGATCATCATCAATGTCTTGTTTCGTCCCAATTCTACATATTTGAAGCGGTCCTTTTTAATTTCAAATGCTTCTGCAAGGGCTGATTTTAAATCGCCGATGTCCTGTACACAAGTAAATTTCTTCATTTTATCTATCATTAATCGTTATTATCCAATCTGTTATTTACGGTTTATCAACCCTGATTCATGTCTTATGCCCTGTGGTCACCGTTTGGTTTTACCATCTGGTTTGCCCGTCTCCTTCAATCACCCATTTGTAGGAAGTGATTTCTTCCAGTCCCATCGGACCACGGGCATGCAGCTTTTGGGTACTGATACCGATTTCAGCACCTAAACCAAATTGGGCGCCATCTGTGAAGGCGGTAGAAACATTGGTGTATACACAGGCTGCATCTACTATCTTAGTGAACAAGGCCGCACGTTCTTTGTTTTCAGTGATGATACATTCGCTGTGTTTTGAACTGTTTTCTTGTATATGTCCCAATGCGTCTTCAAAGCTTTTCACAGTCTTGACGGCCATTTTATAATCAAGGAACTCGGTTCCGAAGCTTTCTGTTGTGGCAGGTACCAGTAATTCTGCGGGATAATGCCCCTCCAGTGCCCGGTAAGCCTGGGCATCTGCATAGACGATTACATTGCTTTCTTTCAGTTTATCGCAGAGTGCCGACAGGTCAGTCAGGCGTTTTTCGTGGATAATGGTACAATCCAACGCATTGCAGACACTGACACGACGTGTTTTGGCATTATGAATAATGTCGGCTCCTTTTGTTGTGTCACCAAACTCGTCAAAATAAGTATGACATATACCTGCTCCTGTTTCAATCACAGGAATCCGCGCATTCTCGCGTACAAAGTTTATCAGATTGCTGCTTCCTCTCGGAATGATGAGGTCAACAAATCCTACTGCATTCAGCAAAGCGGCAGTGGCTTCCCTGTCAGCAGGGAGTAGTTCTACTATATGCGGATTGACGTTGAACTTCTTCAGCACTTTATGAATAATGCTGATGATGGCACGATTAGAATCGTCCGCATCGCTTCCACCTTTCAGGATGCAGGCATTGCCACTCTTCAGGCAAAGGGAGAATACGTCGAAACTAACGTTCGGGCGAGCCTCATAGATAATGCCTATGACTCCAAAAGGTACGCTGATCTTTGTCAGCTTCATTCCGTTCGGACGAGTTGTTTCTTTCAGGATTCTTCCTAAAGGAGAAGGAAGGGTTGCTACATTACGTGTATCGTCAGCGATACCTTTCAGCCTCTCTGCCGTAAGTTTCAACCGGTCGTATTTCGGATTACTTTGATCCATCCGTGCCAGGTCCTTCTCATTCTCTGAAAGAATGAAGGCTGTTTCGGCAATGGTAGCATCCGCTACCGCATTCAGTATCTGATTGATGATATCATCACTCAGTAAAGCCAGTTCACGACTGGCAGCTTGTACGGCAGCGAAGGTTTCGTTTAAATTTGTAGTCATTTGCTCCTTTTTTACGTTAAATAGAAAGATGAACAGTGCAAATATAGCGAATGATGGGCACAAAGCCCGTTGAAAAATGAAATAAATCTACTCGATGTATAGGTAGTCATAGTGTACTACCGGCTTTTTACCGTGCTTGCCCATGGCTTCCCGTGCTTGTTTGGAATCACAGTTTGCCTTTCCTACACCGACCTGATTTCCCTGGAAGTCCATGATGCGGACTATTTCATCTTTTTCGAATTCGCCTTCAATATGTGTAATTCCAATCGGGAGGATACTTGCAGCCTTCTCCGAATTTAATATATCAGTGGCACATTCATTGATGTGAATTTCGCCTTTGGCAAAACCTTCGCTATGGGCAATCCATTTCTTTACGCTGGACACTGGTTCATTCGAAGGAATAAAACGGGTACAAATCGTTTCTTCCGGGTGTTGCAGCAGATCTACCAGAATATTGTCCCTCTTGCCATTGGCTATAATGACTGTAATGCCTTCATCTGCTACTTTTCGGGCTATATTTGTTTTTGTCAGCATACCTCCGCGACCGAAACTGGATTTGGAAGCCTGGATATAACTGGACAGGTCTTTGCCATGTTCAATCTCGCGAATGACCGATGATTCCGGATCTGCAGGAGAACCATTGTAAATCCCGTCTATGTTGCTGAGGATGATCAGCGCTTGTGCATCCATCATAGAAGCGATGAGGCCCGACAACTCATCATTGTCTGTAAACATAAGCTCGCTGACAGAAATCGTATCATTCTCGTTGACAATAGGGATCACTCCGTTTTCCAGCATCACTGTCATGCAATTCTTCTGGTTCAGATAATGGCGGCGGGTACTGAAGTTTTCTTTGGTAGTCAGTACTTGTCCTACCGGAATCCCGTGCTCGCGGAAAAGTTCATAGTAGCGGTTTATCAGTTTAGCCTGCCCTACTGCAGAGAATAATTGACGTTGATCTACACTGTCGAGCTTTTTCTGCGGGTGTATCTCACTGCGTCCTGAAGCGACGGCTCCTGAAGATATGAGGATAATCTCTACTCCGGATTTGTCTAACTCTGCAATCTGATCGACGAGTGCCGACATGCGTGTGACGTCTAATGTACCGTCGCGACGTGCCAATACGTTACTACCTACTTTTACTGCTATTCGTGTAAATTCCTGTTCCATTTTTACTAACGATTTGAAAGCACAAATATAGAGCTTTTTGTCGATATGTTACAAAAACAGGCTGAAAAGAATTATCTTTGCAGCCTGATAGATAAAAGAAAAACAATGAAACATACCAATCCTCAAGTAGAACAGATGACCTCCTTCATTGTGATGGATGTGTTGGAACGAGCTAATGAATTACAAAAACAAGGCATTGACGTTGTCCACCTGGAAGTGGGTGAACCGGACTTTGATGTACCGTCTTGTGTGGCAGAAGCCGCCAAGGCTGCTTATGATCAACATCTTACACACTATACCCATTCATTGGGCGATCCGGAACTACGCGGGGAGATAGCCGCATTTTATCAACGTGAATATGGAGTGGTCGTTGATCCGGACTGTATCGTGGTCACTTCCGGCTCTTCTCCGTCTATTCTTCTGGTGCTGATGTTGCTTTGCAATTCGGATAGTGAGGTGATACTTTCTAATCCGGGTTATGCTTGTTATCGCAATTTTGTGCTGGCTGCCCAGGCAAAACCTGTTCTGGTGCCTTTGTCAGAGGAGAACGGACTGCAATATGATATAGAAGCGATCCGTAAATGTGTGACTCCGCATACAGCGGCTATCTTTATTAATTCGCCGATGAATCCGACGGGAATGTTGTTGGATGAAAGCTTTCTGAAAGAGGTTGCCTCATTGGGTGTCCCCATTATTTCTGATGAAATTTATCATGGACTTGTCTATGAAGGGCGCGCGCATAGTATTCTTGAATATACTGATAAGGCTTTTGTCTTGAATGGATTCTCCAAACGATTCGCAATGACAGGACTGCGTTTAGGTTATCTGATCGCACCGAAATCCTGTATGCGTTCTTTGCAGA
Organism: Bacteroides sp. HMSC067B03; assembly: GCF_001811315.1. Classification (NCBI taxonomy): domain Bacteria; kingdom Pseudomonadati; phylum Bacteroidota; class Bacteroidia; order Bacteroidales; family Bacteroidaceae; genus Bacteroides; species Bacteroides sp. HMSC067B03. The sequence continues at coordinate 93,634 of NZ_KV804357.1, forward strand.
AGTTGCAGCAGAACCTGTTTATCTGTGCGTCCAGCATAGCACAGCAAGCCGGAATAGCGGCATTACGGCAGGCAGATACGGATGTGGAACGGATGAAACACATCTATGACGAACGTCGCCGGTATATGATTACCCGGCTTCGGGAAATGGGATTTAAAATAAAAGTAGAGCCTCAGGGAGCTTTTTATATCTTTGCCGACGCACGCAAATTCACTGCCGACTCTTATCGTTTCGCATTCGATGTGCTCGAAAATGCGCATGTCGGTATTACTCCCGGTATTGATTTTGGAACGGGAGGTGAAGGATATGTACGTTTCTCCTATGCGAACTCTCTGGAGAATATCCAGACAGGATTGGATCGCATCAGTCAGTATCTTTCTCGTTGCGGCTTCTGATTAATTCAGTAGCTGCTTCGTACTCCTCTTCAGTGACGAGAATGGATACGGCGGGAGCAATATAAGGAGCTAATGTCCCCATAATGCCATCCTTGATGACACAACGGATATTATTGCTTTCCAATAATCCTTTGATGATTTCTGCTTCCCATGGAGAGCCTGAGAATACTTCTACGGATCTGCTATAATCTTCTTCTTTCATAATTGTGTGGCATTAGAGGTTTGTTTATTTACAAATATAACAAAAAAGAGGGACAAATGGTTATTCTTTTCTGAATTTATTCAAGAGAAATTCGTTTCACGCTGATCTGCTCCTTCAGGAAGGTAGAGGCAGATTCGGTGAATTTCTCTTCCGCTTCTGTTGTATAAAACAAACAATTCCCGTTACGGGTGCATTTAGCGTCCATTTCCGGGTGTCTGTGCAGATAATCTTTTAGGCTTTCGGCTACATATTCCCCCTGAGCAATGACGCGGATACCGTCCGGAGTATATTCCCGTATTTTAGGGAATAAGATGGGATAGTGTGTACAGCCCAGAATCATCGTGTCGATCAGAGGATCTTCAGATAGTAGCTGGTCAATATATTTCTTGATGAAATAATCTGCACCTTCGTTTTGTGACTCATTATTCTCAACCAGTGCCACCCACATCGGGCAAGCTATTCCGCTCACTTGAATTTCCGGAAATAATTTATGTATCTCCAATGGATAAGATTCGGATTTGATGGTACCTGATGTTGCCAGTATGCCGACATGCCGGTTCTGTGTAATATCTCCGATACATTCTACTGTGGGACGAATCACTCCCAGTACGCGACGGTCGGGATCAAGCTCCGGCAGATCATTCATCTGTATGCTGCGTAGTGCTTTGGCAGAAGCTGTATTGCATGCCAGTATCACTAGATGGCAACCCATCTCAAATAGTTTATTGACTGCTTGCAGGGTAAACTCATATACAATCTCAAAAGAACGGGTACCATAAGGAGCACGGGCATTATCTCCCAAATAGATATAGTCGTATTCCGGTAGCACTTCTCTTATTTTTTCGAGAATTGTCAGACCGCCGTATCCAGAATCAAAGACTCCGATAGGGCCGGGTATATGAGATAGTTGTTGCTTCATGATGAATGATAATTTATATACGCAAAGTTACATGAAAAAAGGGAAAGAGAAAGAAGCATGATCTTCTTTTCTCTTTCCCTTTCGTTATTTCTTTCGCTTATAGCTTTTTATTTAATGCCAAGCTGCGTTTTTACTTTTGGAGTCAGATTGATACTTTGTGACTCATTTACATAAGCAACCGGAGTTCTTGCAAGGTCGAAGATGTAAATCACGCCTTCAGCAGCACCTACAGCTTTGATTGCATCGTCCAACTTTTTGTAGATAGGAGCCATAGCATCAGCTTGTGCTTTCTGCATCTGCTGTTGAGCTTCCTGTTGGAACTGCTCTTGTCTTTGCATCATATCCTGCAGTTCTTTTTGTCTTCTCTCAGCAATATTAGCAGGAAGAGAGTCCTTAGCGATAGCTTGCTGGAATTCCTGATATTTCTTGTTGAATTCTTCCTGAGTTCTTTGTAATTCGCTGGTCAGTTGTTTGTCTAATGCTTCGATGTCAGATTGTGCCTTAGCAAATTCAGGCATTGCAGAAACAATCTCCTGAGCATTAATATGACCGAATTTCAGATTTTGTGCAAATACACCCATTGGGAGTGCAAGCAACAATACAAGTGCAATTTTTTTTAGCATAGTTCTATAATTTATTTGAATGATTTTTAGTTATTTTCGATGCAAATGTATGAAATTAATTTGAATATCCTAATTTTCTCAGCACTTCATCGCTAATATCAATACGAGGATTGGCAAAAATGATGCCTGCAGCGGATGCTCTGTCAAGTACAAGATCATATCCGTGTAGTTGAGACAGTTCTTTTACAGCGGCATATATTTCATCCTGAATCGGATTAATTAGCTTTTCCTGCATCTTAGCCAGTTCGCCTTCCGGACCGAAGTATGTACGCTTCAGTTCGGCAGCGGATTTCTCTTTCGCTACAATCTCATCTTCTTTCTTAGTCTTTTGAGCCGCAGAAAGAGTAGAGGACTGGGCCTGGTAGTCCTGGAACATCTTCTGTGCTTCCTTGGCAATAGCTTCTACTTCACCTTGATATTTCTTCGTAGCTTGTTGCAATTGCTCATTAGCGCTTTGATAGGCCGGAATATTTTTCAGAATATACTCCGTATCGATCAATGCAAATTTTTGTGCACTAGCTGCCATACTGATGGCAAACAGTAACATAATGGATAGAATAGACTTTCTCATAATGTTCAGTTTATAAGTATAATATAATTATTTGTGTTTGAGATTCCTAGAAATCTCAAACACAAATATACATGATTTTAATTAATAGCGCTTCAATTATATCTGTTTTTTAAAATTTATCATTCCATCTGGTATCATTTTCACCCGATATTGTTTGAGAAATTGTTCCAACGATTGTTATTAGCCATTGACGTTGACGTTCTGGTACATTATTGGGCACAATTCTTGCAACAGGAATTTCTATATTCCATTGTCTTCTAGTAAATGTTCGTTTTCCAATATCCCAAAATGCAAAATTTGAACCACCACTTGATGCAGCTACACTACATCTCAAGTCCATGGTTATATCTCTTGGTTCACTAGCTTCTTTCCAACTACCACGACCTCTGTATTCAAGTTTAACCATAAAACCAAGAACTTGTGCTACATAATCATTTACTCTGGTTGTATATGATTTAAGTTCATGTACATAATTAAATTTATATTTGGAAGATGCACGTCTAAAATTATACTGATGGCTGAACCCTATGCCATTATAGCCTAAATATCCACCTTCTCTTGTTTGTACTTTACATTCTACAGGAGAAGCATCCGTTTCACCGCATAGAATGGGAGTTGAGATCTTTTTATTATTGATTTCTACTAAATATAGCTTTCCATTATCATATTTTAGTATAGAATCGTTTATAGCTACTTCGAGATCTTTATTGAAAAGTGCTTGGAATGCTTTAGGCATAGATAACATTATCGTATCTGTACATAAGTCGGCATTTTTCAAAAGAGAATTGGAGGTTTTAGAAGTAGTCCATGCTAGTTGTTCATCATAATCTTTGATAAACAAAGAATCATAACATTCAAAAAAATGCTTTGTACTATTGAAATGTATGATATTGTAATCTTGGGATTTCAATAGTACATTTTCATTTTTATTGGTCCCTATTTCTGTTTTAGAATCATTGAATTCTTCTTGCGCACAAGCAGATAATAGAGCAATTGCTCCTAATAATAAATAGTTTGTTTTCATAATAATTAGTTTTGAATGTGGTTATATATTAAAATCATGTTTTTGTTAGAATTCTTGTCCTAAAATAAAGTGGAACTGGCTACCGCCGTATTCCTTACTACCGAAAATCTTATCGAAACCATAACCCCAATCGATCCCCATCATACCAATCATCGGCAAGAAAATACGAACGCCGACACCGGCAGAACGTTTCAAGTCGAACGGATTGAATTTAGAGATATCATGCCATGCGTTACCTGCTTCTAGGAAACCTAACACATAAATGTTGGTACTTGTTTCCAGCATCAACGGATATCTTAATTCGATACCAAGGCGTGCATAAGCATATCCTTCTTTTCCGTATGGTGTCAATGAGCTGTTTTCGTAACCACGCAAAGCAATACTTTCTGTAGCGTAGCTGGAGTAACCAGTCATACCGTCACCACCTACGTCGAATGTACCGAACGGTGATTTCTTATATTTGTTGTAATGACCTAACAAACCGAATTCCGTACGTGTCATCAATACCAGACACTTAGGATGTGCTATATAGTCCATCAACGGAGTATATGTTTTGGCTTTAAATTTCCATTTGTGGTACTCAACCCATCTATGAAGTTTGTTCATGTTGTCTTGAGTAATGCGTTCATTGTCCGCATCATAGAAATAGCCTTTATAGTCTTTACCATCAAACAATGAGTACGGCGGTGTGAACTGCACTGACAGCGAGAAGTCCGAACCTGTACGCGGGAAGATCGGGTTGTCAATAGAGTTACGGGCCAAAGTCAATGAAATGCTAAGGTCATTACATTTACCGTTGGTTACCGGGAAGTACTGCCAGTCTTTCAGATTGTAGCGTTGGTAAGCCAATTCTGCAGACAATGTAAAGTAGTCATCCGGCCATTTCAGACGTTTACCCCAACCTAGAGAAAGTCCCCACATTTTAATAGATTTATCCGGGTCGTAATAGTTCTCATAGTTGTTGTAGTTACCGTAGTTGTATGAGCCATAGCCACCATAGCCTGCATAATAACTGTTGTAATAGTTGTTGAAATAGCTGGAGTTATAGTAGCGGCTGCTGATGTCAGTCTGTACTGAGAAGAAAGCCGATACAGAGAGTGAGTTCGGGCGTTTTCCACCAAACCAAGGATCAAAGAATGAGATACTATATGATTGATAGTATTTAGCATTCGTCTGACCGCTGATGGTCAATGTCTGTCCATCACCTTGTGGCAGGATACCACGATAGTTTTCACCCGGGCGCAGCAAGTTGGCAACAGAGAAGTTCGTAAACTTCAGACTCAGTTTACCGATGATACCTGTTTGTCCCCAACCGGCAGAGAATTCTACCTGGTCATTGGCTTTGGATGTCAAAGGCAGACCTATATCAACGGTTCCGTTAATCGGGTCCGGCTGAATATCCGGTTGCAGTTTTTCAGGGTCGAAGTGTCCCATCTGCTGGATTTCACGTAAAGAACGCATCAGGTCATCTTTGCTGAACAATTGTCCCGGACGAATACGAAGTTCACGACGAACTACATTTTCATACAGACGGTCGTTACCGCTGATGTTGATCTTATTGATAGTAGCCTGACGACCTTCATAGATTCTCATTTCGAGGTCAATGGAGTCACCGACAATATTTACTTCTACCGGATCAAGATTGTAGAACAAATAACCGTTATTATAGTATAAGTTACCGATTGCATCGTCATCTGTAGAAGTACGTTCGCTCAATAACTTCTGGTTATAAACATCACCCTTCTTCATGCGGAGCAAGAAGTTCAGCTGTTCAGACGGATACAGTGTGTTACCTACCCATGTCACATTACGGAGGTAATACTTCTGACCTTCGTCTATATCCATAAATACGTCTACTGTCTTTTCATCGTATTGCGCTATACTGTCTTTTACGATCATAGCATCACGATATCCCAGCTCGTTGTATTTATCTATGATCAGCTGCTTGTCTGCTTCAAAGTTCTCCGGCACAAATTTCTTGGTACGGAACAAGTTCAGAAGTTTACCTTTTTCATTGGTTTTTTTCATTACCTTCTTCAGCTTGGATGTTTTGATTGCAGAGTTTCCGGTAATATGGATAGCATGTACCTTAATCTTTTCCTTCTTATCGATATCGATATCCACAATCACCTGATTCTCGTTCGCAGGATCGTCTTTTTGTGAGATAATCACTTCTGCATTCTTAAAACCTTTATCGTCGAAATAACGTTTGATTAATGTCTTGGCGCGGTCAACGGTGTTCGGAGTGATCTGCATACCTTTTACCATACCCAATTTACCTTCCAGGTCGGTACGTTCTGACTTTTTCACACCATGGTAGCGTACGTCCGCAATACGGGGGCGTTGCGTCAGGCTTATTTTTAACCAGATTTTGTTACCTTCCACCTTTTCGGCAGTGATCTGTACGTTAGAGAATAAACCATGTTTCCAGTAGCGCTTGATTGCTCCGGTAATCTCATCACCCGGCACGGTGATAGTTTGTCCTACTGACAGACCGGACAGACCAATTAATACATAGTCTTCATAATTCTTTACGCCTTCTACCTTAATGTCTGCTATCTCATACTTTTTGGGTGTTCCGGAGTATAAGATAACTGGTTTAGAGTCTTCGTCGGTGTCGGCATTTTGCGCAGTGCCTGTAACTGCAAAGCAGAACAGGCAGATAAACGTTACGAATATAAAGGAAATACGATAATGCATTTATGTTATAATTTGATGTTTCGGATTATGTTAGCTGATTTGTTCACTTGTTTTGCCGAATCGGCGCTCCCTTTGCTGATACTCATAAATGGCTTTGCAGAGTTCTTCTTTGTCGAAGTCCGGCCAAAACGTATCACAAAAATAAAGCTCCGAATAAGCACACTGCCATAACAGGTAGTTACTTAGCCGGATTTCTCCTCCCGTGCGGATCAGTAAATCCGGATCGGGCATAAAGTTTGTGGTCAGATGAGTAGTAATGCATTCATCTGTTATTTGTTCGGGAGAAATTTCTCCCGTTTTCGCTTTCTGTGCAATCTGTCGAACAGCTTCAGTAATCTCCCAGCGGGAAGAATAGCTGAGTGCCAGTACCAGACATGTCCCTGTATTATTCGCAGTGTGTGCTATACATGATGATAGTCCTTTCTGTACATCCACAGGTAATTTCTCTATATCGCCAATGATGCGGAAACGAATATTATTCTTCATCAGAGTTTCCTCTTCGATAGAGTCCAGTAATAGGTTCATCAAAGCTGCTACCTCTTCCTGCGGACGATTCCAGTTCTCAGTGGAGAAGGTATATAAAGTCAGATATTTAACCCCCAGGCGTGCAGCATCTTCGATAATTTTATGTACCGTTTCTGCACCTGCCTGATGACCGTAAGTTCGTTCTTTTCCCCGTTGCTTGGCCCATCTCCCATTCCCATCCATGATGATGGCTATATGCTGGGGAATCCGATTTTTGTCTATTTTCTCTATATAGGACATGTTTTGATTATAAGGTTCGTATTTAACTACTTCTTATTGTATTAGGAATCCGAGTTTATTAACTCTACCACGCCAGATCTTGTCGATACCTTTACCGCCTACCATCCATATATAATGGTTTCTGTCAACTACCATTGTGTAGTTTACTTCTTTTCCCTTGAAGCTGTATTCGGAATAAGGATATTGTGTCACTCCTCCTTCAAGTTTGACCGGAGGAAGAATCCCGGGAAGCATAAACATTCTGTCTACACCTTTCCAAACAAGCAGTGTTGGAGATGTATAGAACTTCTGGAATCCTTTCGCATCATCTTTATTCTCTTTTCCACAAATGTAGAATGCGTCATTATAATGTATAATAGATGGATCTACCAGCTTTGGACAATTATTATTTGATGGAATTTCCATCGGAATCCAAGCTTTACCATCTTCTGAAGCCCAAACAACTGTAGCTGTGTCATTGTCTAAACCGTCTGCAGTATTACCTACTACTATAGCATTCAATGTTCCGCTCTCAGTTGCGTATACATCAGCTGACAGATTGTTGACAGGGAATTCTGTAGGCACTATCTCCTCGCCTGTTGTGATATTCCATTCATTCTCAGTCTTTTCTGCAAAACTAAAGTATTTCTGTCCATTCTTCTCAACTATGCTTGCAATACCGTTAATCTTTTTATGATTACTACCATCATTGTCTGAGAAACTGGTAATCAAATTGCTAACAGTCGCTCCACTAGGGGTGAGGACAGCATCTTCGGCCCACATCAGACCATCTGCGGAATTATATACCTTATTATTGGCAAGTAAGTATAACTTTTCATCGAAGCGAATAATAGACGTAACATCAGCACCTTCAGGAAGGGTGGCATTCTTCAACTCCCAATTTTGCCCATAGTTTAAACGATCAGTAGGAGAACCTGCCGGTATCGTTGTACTATATACTTTATCACTATTTTGGGTGAACAGTAATATGTTGTCACCTAATGTTACTATCTTTTGTTTTTGTTCGGTAATTCCTGCTGGGTTCGCAGCTATCGGTTCTTTTCCCCAGCTAAGTGAATCGGGTACCATACGGTGCATGCGTACACTTACTCTGTATTCATTCTGTGTCTGCATATCCGGTGCCCATACCTTTAGTACCAGATATTTCCCTTCTTCGGGAGCATTTACATATTTGAGCAGATCAATAGAGTCATTTATATTAATGATTGAGTCCTGATCACTCTGATCTTTCATCGTCACGATTCCGGATGCTGTTGTCAGCGTCTTGATCAGAATCTTATTAATGATCGTGTCAGCATTGACAGGCAGTGAATCCACATTGTATATTAAACGACTAATTTGGTCAATTGTGAATTTATAGTTTACCCCGTAACCTATAGTGTCAAGTTCAAACGCATGTATAGTCGCATCCGGACTATAATTGACGTCGTTATCATTGTCAAGGCATGACGTAATAACGAATGACACCATGAAAAAACTCGCAATGATTGATAAAAACTTTATTCTCATTTGAAAGATTGTGTTTATTTACAAGTTGCAAAAATAGGAACATTTTTTCCGATATAGAACATTAAGGGGAAGTTTTATATAAAATTATAGATAATAACGCTGTTTTTATCGACGTAGAACCCCTTGAATAGAACTATTTTAGCCATCTTCCGAAAACATACCGCCAAATCTGTCTGTCGAAGTGTTCTTCTGTCGAATAACTAAAATTATCGCTTATTTCAGGTGCTTTAACACCGGAATTCAGCTTGCACGGACATTTCTCAATATATACTTCATCCCATAGTTCGGTGTCGATGAATGATTGGAGCAATTGACTTCCTCCTTCTACCAGTAAGGACTGTATTTTTTGTTGATATAACACTTCCATGATTTGAGGCAAAACATCTTGGGTGAAGTCAATCGTCTTGTATGTGACGTTCTTCTCGTCCGAATGTTTTTCTGCTGTAAATACGATAGTGGAAACTTCCCCGTCGAACAGGTGCAGGCTGTGGGGAAGGGACAGGGCACGGTCCAAAACGATACGTATTGGATTTCGTCCGTACCAGTTGCGGACAGTCAGTGATGGGTTGTCCAGCAATGCTGTCCGTCTGCCTACCATGATTGCATCTGCTTCTGCTCTTTTCTTATGTACCAGCATAGAAGAAAGGGGAGAGGACAGTACTACAGGTTTGCCGTCAGTCCGTTCGATATCTATAAAATGATCGGCTGATTCAGCCCATTTAAGTGTGATAAAAGGACGGTGCAGTGTGTTGAAAGTAATAAAACGCCGGATCAGATGCCGGCATTCTTTTTCCAGTACTCCCACTATCACTTCCCTTCCTGCGTCCCGCAACTTCTGAATCCCTCTTCCGGCAACCTGCGAAAAAGGGTCTTGGCAACCGATTACAATACGGGGAATTTGTTTCTCGATAATCAGATCAGCACAGGGAGGCGTTTTTCCATAATGCGAGCAAGGTTCCAGGCTGACATAAATGGTGGAACGACTCAATAACGACTCGTCTTTGACGGAACGAATCGCGTTTACTTCGGCATGCGCCTCTCCGCAGCGGATATGATATCCTTCGCCGATAATACGTCCGTCACATACGATAACGGCCCCTACCATCGGGTTTGGAGCGACATTGCATTGTCCGTTTTTTGCCAGCTCAATACAACGTCTCATGTATTTTTCTTCTTCCATTTTGGTGCTCTTCGCTATATTATTCTTACTTTTGCACTCCGAAATTGTAAAATATGAACCGCATCACTACTTACATCCGTCAGTCATTGCAGGATATTTATCCACCGGAAGAGGTCAGGGCTCTTTCGATGCTGATCTGTTGCGACATGTTGGGGGTGGATGCGCTTGATATTTACATGGGCAAAGATATAATTTTATCTGCATGCAAACAGCGTGAATTAGAAAACATTATATTCCGTTTGCAGAAAAATGAGCCTATACAGTACATTCGGGGATATGCCGAGTTTGGTGGAAGGAACTTCCGGGTAGCTCCCGGCGTGCTGATACCTCGTCCGGAGACAGCTGAGTTGGTGAGTTTGATTGTGAAAGAGAATCCGGATGCCCGTTGCCTATTAGATATAGGTACGGGAAGCGGATGTATTGCCATCTCTTTGAGCAAAAGTCTGCCGGGAGCGAGAGTAGATGCCTGGGATATTTCGGAAGAAGCGCTGGCTATTGCCCGAAAGAATAATGAAGAGCTGGATGCGCAGGTCACATTTTGCAGGCAGGATGTTTTTTCTGCTGATGGGATGCAGAGCGGATCTTATGATATAATTGTCAGCAACCCGCCTTATGTGACGGAGACTGAAAAAAGAGAGATGGAAGCGAATGTGCTTGACTGGGAACCGGAGCTTGCTCTGTTCGTTCCTGATGAAGACCCTTTGCGCTTTTATCGCCGGATTGCCGAGTTAGGGCGTGAATTGCTCCGTCCGGACGGTAAACTCTATTTTGAAATAAACCAGGCATACGGACAAGACATGATACGCATGATAGAAATGAACCAATATCGAGACGTTCGTGTTATAAAAGACATATTTGGAAAAGATAGAATACTTACAGCTAACCGATGAGTGCACAATTAACCGATGAAGAGGCTTTGAATCGTGTAGCCTCTTATTGCTCCGCCGCAGAACATTGCCGGGCAGAAGTAAATGAAAAATTACAGCGTTGGGGAATAGCCTATGAGACTATAGCGCGTATCCTTGAACGGCTGGAAACCGAAAAGTATATTGATGACGAACGCTTTTGTCGTGCTTTTGTGAACGATAAATTTCGTTTTGCCAAATGGGGGAAGATGAAAATAGCGCAGGGACTCTACATGAAGAAGATTCCTTCCGACGTGGCATGGCGTCATCTGAATGAAATAGATGATGAAGAGTACCTTTCCATCCTTCGTGACTTGCTGGCTTCTAAGCGGAAAAGTATCCATGCGAAAGACGACTATGAACTGAATGGAAAGCTGATGCGATTCGCCATGAGCCGGGGTTTTGAGCTCAAAGATATACGTCGTTGTATCGAACTTCCGGAGGAAGAGGGACAATTCAGTTAAAAAATAAACGGATTCTTCTTTTTATTCTCATTCAATTTCTGTACTTTTGCGGCAAATAATTAATAGTTAGTTTAGTTATGAAAAACTTAGAGAGACTATTCGCGGAGAAACTTTTGAAGATTAAAGCTATTAAACTTCAACCCGCTAACCCTTTTACATGGGCTTCTGGATGGAAATCCCCCTTTTACTGTGATAACCGTAAAACTCTGTCCTATCCTTCTCTTCGTAATTTTGTGAAGATTGAAATTACACGTCTGATATTGGAACGATTCGGACAGGTGGATGCGATTGCCGGTGTGGCCACAGGTGCTATTCCGCAAGGAGCTTTGGTGGCTGATGCATTGAATCTGCCGTTCGTGTATGTTCGTTCTACCCCGAAAGATCACGGATTGGAGAACCTGATTGAAGGAGAACTTCGTCCGGGTATGAAAGTTGTAGTGGTTGAAGATTTGATTTCTACAGGTGGTAGTAGTTTGAAGGCTGTAGAGGCAATTCGTCGCGACGGATGCGAAGTGATTGGTATGGTAGCTGCCTATACGTACGGTTTCCCTGTTGCAGAGGAAGCGTTTAAGAATGCCAAAGTACCTTTGGTGACGTTGACTAATTACGAGGCAGTGCTTGATGTTGCCCTTCGCACAGGTTATATTGAAGAAGAAGATATTGCAACATTGAACGAATGGCGTAAAGACCCTGCCCATTGGGATGCAGGAAAATAATATTGTATTATTTGACAGAAAATTTTAGTAAGAAAGAACCATTCGGACAATCCTTGTTCGGATAGTTCTTTCTTTTATTTTATACCAATAAAGAATTATGGCTAATTTTGAAAGTAGTGTGAAGGTAATACCTTACAGTCAGGAACGTGTGTATGCTAAACTTTCAGACTTGAGTAATCTGGAATCCGTAAAAGACCGTTTGCCGGAAGATAAGGTGCAGGATTTGAGTTTCGATTCGGATACCTTGAGTTTTAATGTTTCGCCTGTAGGGCAGATAACGTTGCAGATTGTTGAGCGTGACCCTTGTAAATGTATAAAACTTGCGACTACCAATTCTCCACTTCCTTTTAATATGTGGATTCAGTTGGTAGAGACTGCCGAAGAAGAGTGTAAGATAAAGTTGACTATCGGTATGGACATTAATCCGTTCATGAAAGCGATGGTACAGAAGCCTCTCCAGGACGGTTTGGAGAAGATGGTCGAGATGCTGTCGATGATTCAATATTAATAAGTATTAGGTATTAAGTATTACTTAAAACAATTATGGCGCAGAAACTTTGGGAAAAATCCGTGCAGGTAAATAAAGATATCGAACGTTTCACGGTGGGACGTGACCGGGAGATGGATCTTTATCTGGCTAAACATGATGTACTCGGTTCTATGGCTCATATTACGATGCTCGAAAGTATCGGCTTGTTGACAAAAGAAGAACTGGAGCAGTTATTGGCTGAGCTGAAAAATATTTATGCTTCGGCTGAGAAAGGTGAGTTTGTGATAGAAGAAGGAGTGGAGGATGTGCATTCTCAGGTAGAATTGATGCTGACCCGCCGTTTGGGAGATGTCGGCAAGAAGATTCACAGTGGGCGTTCGAGAAATGATCAGGTTTTGCTGGACCTTAAACTCTTTACCCGTACACAAATCCGTGAGATAGCGGAAGCTGTCGAACAACTTTTTCATGTGTTGATCCTTCAGAGTGAACGATATAAGAATGTCCTGATGCCGGGATATACCCATTTGCAGATAGCTATGCCTTCTTCTTTTGGCTTATGGTTTGGTGCTTATGCCGAAAGTCTGGTAGATGACATGCAATTTCTGCAGGCAGCTTTCAAGATGTGCAATCGCAATCCGTTGGGGTCTGCGGCAGGATATGGTTCTTCTTTCCCGTTGAACCGGACGATGACCACTGATTTGCTCGGTTTCGATTCGATGAACTACAATGTGGTGTATGCACAAATGGGGCGTGGAAAATTGGAACGTAATGTTGCTTTTGCATTGGCTACCATTGCCGGAACGATCTCCAAACTGGCTTTTGATGCTTGTATGTTCAATAGTCAGAACTTCGGTTTTGTGAAGCTGCCGGATGATTGTACTACCGGTTCCAGTATCATGCCTCATAAGAAGAATCCGGATGTATTCGAGTTGACTCGTGCCAAATGCAATAAGCTGCAATCACTTCCTCAGCAAATCATGATGATTGCAAACAATCTGCCTTCCGGTTATTTTCGCGACTTGCAGATTATAAAAGAAGTTTTCCTTCCTGCATTTCAGGAATTGAAAGACTGCTTGCAGATGACAACATACATTATGAATGAGATAAAGGTGAATGAGCATATCCTTGATGATGATAAATACCTGTTTATTTTCAGTGTAGAAGAAGTGAACCGTCTGGCACGTGAAGGTATGCCTTTCCGGGATGCATATAAAAAGGTGGGACTGGACATTGAAGCCGGAAAATTTACTCACAACAAGCAAGTACATCATACGCATGAAGGAAGTATCGGCAATCTTTGCAATGACGCAATCTCCGCATTGATGCAGCAAGTCGTTGACGGCTTTAATTTTTGTGGAATGGAAGAAGCAGAGAAAGCATTGTTGGGACGATAAATATTTTCTGCCAAACTTTTT
>NZ_KV804357.1:107611-137470 GCF_001811315.1 Bacteroides sp. HMSC067B03
TTTTTGTGTGAAAGTTTGGCAGAAACAAGTAAACTCCTTATCTTTGCACCCGTTGAAAAAACGCGGAAATAGCTCAGTTGGTAGAGCATAACCTTGCCAAGGTTAGGGTCGCGAGTTCGAGTCTCGTTTTCCGCTCTCTTTGAAAGGATGCTCGAATGGTGGAATGGTAGACACGAAGGACTTAAAATCCTTTGGCCATTGCGGCTGTGCGGGTTCAAGTCCCGCTTCGAGTACGAGTATTCTTTATTGCCTGTAGATCCTTGATTTACAGGCTTTTTTATTCTTTGGCTGCTGAGACAATCTCCTCCCGTACTTTCTTTGGCAAGCCTTTCACAACGATATCATAAGATTTCTGTACCAGTTCCCGTATCTTCTCGTCCGGAACGTCCTGATTGAAGTAGGCACTGATCCAATATTTCTTATTCATGTGCCATCCCGGCTTTATGCCCAGATACGCAGCCTGTAATTCCAGTGATTCGGTCGGATTACATTTAATACAGCAGAAGTCGAATATTTCGATGTTTACAAAGCAGAACCATTTATCTGCTACATAAAAACAGAGTACGTCGCGGCTATATGGGTCGGGTACATCGGTAAACGGCATCCTCTCATGGACGCCATTGAGTGATAAGCAGTATTCTCTGAACTCTTCAATATTCATTTTGGCATTTTTTTAAAGGATGGTGTAAAGATACAAATTGTATGTTTAACGGGAGAAACCTCATTGGTCAAAAAAAGAATAATATTGTCCGATTAGAGGGAATCTTCCTGTCATAAGATATAAAACTCGACTTTTTTATCTATGTTTGTGGCATGAAGAAGTCAGTATTTTTCCTGTTTATATCTTTGATATTTACTAGTTTAGCCTATCCTCAACTGGCTATACGACATCAGATTGCTAGCCCAAAGGCAGCTGATTCACTGGATATTTTCTATTATTCTCAAAAGAGAGGAATCCGTGCGGGAGCGATGGCGTTTGGCGTCAATATGGGCGTCTGGGCTTTCGACCGCTACATCCGGAAAGCGGATTTTGCTTATATCGATATGCATACAATCAAGGAAAATATTAAGCATGGTTTTGTCTGGGATAATGATGCCATGGGTACAAATATGTTCATGCATCCTTATCATGGCAGTCTGTATTTCAATGCCGCCCGCTCGAATGGATATAATTACTGGCAGTCAGGCTTGTATGCTTTCGGCGGGAGTTTCATGTGGGAGATGTTTATGGAGTGTGAATATCCTTCTGCCAACGATATCATAGCGACACCGATTGGCGGAATGGCATTGGGCGAAGTGTTCTATAGAACTTCCGATCTTATTCTCGATGACCGGAAGACCGGTGCTTCCCGTTTTGGGCTGGAATTTGCCTCGTTTGTGGTTTCTCCTATGCGTGGTCTTACCCGTATTATCAACGGAGATGCCTGGAAAAGACGCTTAACATCGGGCAAGCAATTTGGTGTGCCCGATGTTAGTGTGGATATTTCTATGGGAGTGCGTGCGCTTGAATTGGAAGATGAAATCTTTGATAAGGGTGTCGGGTTTGCCACCGAACTGGATGTAGAATATGGAGATCGTTTTGATGCGGATGACAGGAAGCCGTATGATTATTTCTCTGTGAAGGCAAAATTGAATGTGCAGAAGTCGCAACCGATATTGGGACAGTTGAATATTGTGGGACGGCTGGCAGGCAGAGAACTGGTCGATAATAAAAAGCACTATCTGAGTTTGGGGCTTTATCAGCATTTTGACTACTATGATTCGGACACCATATCGAGCGTTTCGGCAAAAACTCCTTATAAGTTTTGTACGCCGGCTTCGTTTGGTGCCGGATTTATCTATAAGCGTAAACTGCTTAAACGTTGGGATATAGACGGATATGCTCATCTGAATGGGATTCTTCTCGGAGGTGCTCTCAGTGATTATTACAGGGTGGAGGAGCGCAATTATAACCTGGCAAGCGGTATAGTACGAAAGTCGGGTTTAATTTCATCTATAAGAAAGATAAGTTTTCGGCATCTACTACTTACGATGTCTATCATATGTTTACCTGGAAAGGATATCCTAACAATATGGATTGGGAAAATTATAATCCGAAAACGCTGAATGCACAAGGAGACCGTTCAACGGCAATTCTTCATGCCACCGGGTTACGCTTGGATGTCAAGCTACGAAAAGGAGTGTATCTGACCGGAGCTTATATGAATTATACGCGGACTACGCGATATAAACATTATGATAATGTCTTTTCCAGCACGTCAGAAGGGTGTCTTATGTTGACCTGCAAATTATAATATGCTTTGGATTTTGTATGAAAAAAAAGATGTTCTTTTATGTGGTAGCAATCTTCCGTTTTTTCTTCTTACTTATGAATGGAATATTGATATTGGGACTAATAATTCTGCGTATTTATAATATCATTATTTAATATATTAAGAATGGAACATATAATGCCAAGAATGGCACTTGTGATGGTTAATTTAAATCTTTTACTTTGCATGATTTTATGTGATAAAAAAGAATTAATAATTAACTATGAAGATTATGAAGAAAAGATTGTTGTATTTGTTCATGCTTATTTGTTCAGTAAGTCTATTCACAAGTTGTGGTGACGACGATGATGACGTGAAATATCCGGTTGACAGTGAACTTGCAGGTGCATATAAGGGAACAATGGATGTATATTATGTGGGTGTATCTACTCCTATTACTTCTGATATGGTTCAGAAAGTTTATATTTCAAAGGCTTCGGATACTGCTGTTAAGCTGGAATTGAAGAACTTTACTATTACCGTTGCGGGTTCCGAACTTCTCATTGGTGATATTACTGTCGATAATTGTGCTTTGACAAAAAGCGGTGACACTTATAAGTTTGCTGGTAATCAAACATTGAGTCTTGTTGTGGGTTCATGCAATACATCCGTTTCGGGTACAGTTGGTAAGAATGCTGTTGAAATGGTAATTGATGTAGATGTAGAAGGCGGAATGAAGGTGAAGGTTAACTATAAAGGAACTAAACTGTCAGGAAGTGAAAACTCAGAGGCAAAAATAACAGGTTTTACTATCGACAATGAGGTTGTGACAGTAGCACCGATTATCGACGAAGAAAAGAGTGTTATTACATTTAAGGTAAATGACGAAGCTACTGCTGATGATTTGAAGGCATTGGTGCCTGTTGTCACTGTATCAGAAAAGGCTACTGTAACTCCGGCAAGTGGTGTTCCGCAGGATTTCTCCGGTGGAAAAAGCGTTGTCTATACAGTGGTTTCAGAAGACGGGACCTCAAGAAAATATACAGTTTCTATCGAAGGTGTTCAGAATATCATGAGATATTCTTTGGATGAATGGTCAGAATTTGATGCAGGCAGCAGTTATGATAACTATTGGACTCCGGAACCTGCCGGATTCTTAGCTACTTCTAATGGTGGTGCTAAAATGCTGAATGGATCATCTTCAGCTGTCAAAGTTGGCTATCCTGTGATGAAAGAAACTGAAGGTTTCAATGGTGGAGCTGCCAAATTGGTAACATTGGATTCCAGAGGACATGCTTTAGGTAGTTTGGCACCTATTACTTCCGGTTCTTTATTTACAGGAGTATTCAGTCTTAATATGCTTGCGCCTTTAAAATCTACGAAGTTTGGTATTGCTTATGACAAGGAGCCTAAATTATTTAAAGGTGTATATAAATATAAAGCCGGAACTAATTATATCGATGGTTCTAAAAAACCGGTAGAGGAAGGTCTTGATGTCGTAGATGAGTGCTCTATTGCTGCGGTATTGTATGAGGCTAAAGATGCCAGTGGCAAAGATGTGACTCTCACGGGAGTAGACATCAATACTTCAGAATATCGTGTAGCAGAAGCTCGTTTGAAAGATGGTACGGACAAAGAAGCATGGACTGCTTTTGAACTTACTTTTGAATACTTCCCTGATAAAGTTTATGATAGTACTAAAGAGTATAAACTGGCTATCGTTTGTTCTTCAAGCAAGGAAGGTGATAAGTTTAGAGGAGCTGCTAATAGTACGTTGATCGTTGATGAACTGGAGGTCGTTGGCGAATAATGAAATAAGCTTCCTTTAAAATAGGATATAGTATAGAATATAGAATAGGCTGGACTCAATTATGGGTTCAGCCTATTTGATTTGTATACTTCAATCTGAATATTAAAACTTAGAAAGCCTCCAAAATATGAGAAAGAGCTTCTAGTATCTTAAAAATAGATCATAAAATACAAAGAATGGACCTTGTAGTAGTTAAAATAAAGATGTTACTTTGCATCCGATTTTGTGATAAAATGGAGTAATAACTAAATTAGAGAATTATGAAGAAAAATTTACTGTTTTTATTGATGCTCATTTGCTCAATGAGTTTATTTACAGCTTGTAATGATGATGATGATAATGGCAAGGGAGAGGAGACTCCATTAGCCCAGCAGATAGCAGGGACATATAGTGGTAATTTAGAAGTGTCTTTGGATGGAACTGATTTGGGAACTTCTAAACAGCATATATATGTTAAAGATGCTGGAAATGTTGTTTCAGTTGAATTAAAAGATTTTTCTATTCAGTTGGAAGCTGATAAAGACCCTTTTAATGTAGAAGATATCACATTCTCTAATGTACCTGTGGAGGATGTTGAAGGAATCGTTCAATTTAAGGAAACAAAGGTAACTATTAATCATGCAACTTTAGGTGAATTACAGGCTACATTGGTTGGTACAGAAGTATCGAATAAAATAGACCTGGATATTACTGTGTATGCATCCACATTGAAGAAGAATATAAAAGTTCTTTTTACTGGTGATAAGATTAACTCAGAACCAAAAGACTTTGCTGGTGAAATTGCATCTTGGTATAGTCGTGAAGATTTGAAACTAACTGGTATTGAAATTGATCCTGAATTGCTACAATCATCGGTAAAAGGTATTTCTATCGTTCGTGCAGGGTATAATAAGATTGGCATAGCATCGACAGTATTTTACTTTGTTGGTGATAAAGGAAAATATTTGGAAATAAAGTCAATGGATATACAAAAGACACAGAATGGTATTGAACTTTTAGAGGCTACAGCAGTAAGTAAATATGATAAAAAAGTCAATTTCGTAGTTTCAGGTGCTATAGTCGATAATCAGTTGACTTTAAATGTGACAATGTCTGATGGTACTGACAAAGCAGAATATGTATTTACCGGATCATATAAACGTACTGATGCTGCTATTGTAAAGATGACAATTAATAGTGATGTTGTTGTTTTGCAGCCAGAAATTAGTGAAGTAAGTAGTAACAAAGCTAAGATTGTTATTTATAAAAAGGCAGGTACAAGCGATGAACAATTATCGCTGGTTCCAGAGTTTGAGATTTCTTCAGGTGCTACTTTGTATTATAAAAATGAACCTTATGTTAAAGGTACAGCAATAGACTTTTCAAAAGAGCAAGAGTTTAAAGTGACAGCAGAAAGTGGACAGACGTCTGTTACATATACTGTAAATACTGCTGAACTGGTACAGGATTTCTCATTTGCTTCTAATTTTGATGGGAAATGGGAGCAGAAAACATCAATGGGAATATCATTTGATGAACCAGGAGCAGGATGGGCTACTTCTAATGAAGGGGTTGCTTATATAAAGGGGATGTTTCCAAATCTTTATGCTCCCGAGAAAACAAATGCAGTGGTTGTATCGGAAGATGGTAAGACAGGAAAAGCAGCTCGATTAGAATCATTAGATACGACAGGAATGGATGCTTGGATTACTTCTGTTCCTAAAGTCACTTCCGGTTCTGTATTTTCGGGAACGTTTGTTGTAGATCCAATTAATACTTTAAAAAGTACAAAATTTGGTTATCCTTGTTTCAAAAAGCCTGTTGCTTTCAAAGGCTCTTATAAGTTTACTGCTGGAGCAACATATTATACTTGTCCTGATCCTTCTAAGGCTCACATCTTTGAAAAAGATGATACGAAAAAAGATTTGCCTGCTATGAATGCTGTATTGTACGAGGTAAACAACTATGCTTTCGACTTCTTGGACGGTACAAATTTATTGACTTCTGATAAAATTGTTGCAATTGCTTCAGTAGATGGTAAAGAACAGGCTGAATATACTGACTTTAGTGTGGACTTTAAGTTTAGTAAGAGTTTTGACCCTGCTAAAAAATATAAACTTGCCATCGTTTGCTCTTCAAGTAAAGATGGAGACAAGTTTAGTGGTGCTCCGGGCAGTGTGCTTTATGTGGATGATTTAGAAGTTACTTTTTAATATATTAGATCTTTTCTCTTAGAATAAATAAGTTATTCTAGGAGAAAAGATTGCATAATATAAAGACTAAATCTTGTTAATATGAAAATAATGCAGTTACTTTACTGTACTTTTGGATATTGAAAAGGTTTTTATTTACTAAATGTTTGAAAATTATGAAGAAGAATTTATTGTATTTGTTTATACTGATTTGTTCAGTTAGTTTGTTTACTTCTTGTGGTGACGATGATGAAAACGATGATAACAAGGCAAATGTAGCTGGTACTTATGCTGGAAATCTAGGAGTTACTATCAACGGTCAAGGACCGATATCTTCGTCGCAGAATATTGAACTGACTAGTCCGACTGAAGGTAAGATTAATTTCTTATTGAAGAACTTTATTCTTCAGGCAGGTGCTAGTGGTGAAGCTGGTCAGGTTATGCCTATTGGAAATATTAAAATTACTGATATTGATTTAGTAGGCAGTAATGGTAACTATACGTTTACTAAAAAAGTAGATAAACTTAAAATTGAAGCTGGTGATCAGGCTGGCATTGATCAATGGATGGGACCTGGATTGTCAGAAGCAGGTATTCCTGTAACTTTGAAGGGTACAATAACAGGAAATGATATTAAGTTAGATATTGATATTCCTTTCTCTGTACTGAAAATAGTAGTTCAGTTCTCTGGTACTAAGAAGTAATTTCTGAATATGAGGTATATTTGTATAGTATCTATACAAGGTATATAAAAACGGGATTCTTTCATGAATCCCGTTTTCTTGTTTGTATAAAATGCTTGAAAACTGTGCGAGTAGTCTTATTTCCATAAATCCTCAATATTTGTAGGAGTGCCGCTACTATTCTTTGCTTCTTCGTCACCTTTTCGAATAATGTCTATCATAGCAGGAGATTGCATAATATATTCTAGAATTATATTCCTTCAAGGAAGAAATAACTACACTTGCATTCCCCGAATGATGAACGATAAATGTTCACTGTCTTTAATAACTTCATCAAGATAACTTGAGGTTATTTTCTTGGCTCAGAATAATTTGTAATTCTTCATTAAAACGCATATCCGAACCCTATATTCAGGTAAATAGGATACATAGCAAAAGAGATCGTATCAAAATCCTTCTTGAAGATATCATTCAGTCCCCATGTCAGATCAGCATATACATTTAAATGTTTGAATGCTCTCCATTCACCGCCTAATTGCATTCCCCATTGAAATTTGCGCAGATTATCGGAGAAATCGTATGTAGCAATACTTTCGCCTTCGAAGTTTACTCTTGATCCGGTTTCGTTCGGGCTACGCAAGTGCCCTTCGTATACATGGCCAGAGAAGTTACGTTCGATCAGATAGGAAACATATGGTCCTGCGGAAACTTTCCAACGACTGCTGATTTTATAATTAGCCAATACGGGAACAGTGAGGTATGAGTTTTTGACTTTCGTTTTTACTCCACCTGTCCACAGACCTTTTAGTTCACCACCGTTTGTATTGAAAATCTTCATACCGTAGTTTTTTACGGTAGCTTCTGTAGTCATATTTTTATTTTCCAGTCTTATGCCTACTGTCATTCCCCATTTCTTTTGTTCATCAAACCATTTGGTGGCATTTCCTTCAATCGAAATTGCCATACTGGGTGCATAACTGTCAATGCTTCGTATTTCTTTGGGCAGTGGGAGCGGTGCAGTACCACCAATGCTGAATCCTGCTTTTATGCTATATTCCCATCCATGCAAATAGGAGTATATGATGCCTTGGTTTCTTTCACTTTGTGCATTTGCCACCTGTGATAAGGATAGGATGAGGCAAGTGATGCAGAATATTTTATAGATTGTTTTCATTTTCATATGAGTTGATTAATTATTATTGCTGTTCTGAAGACGTCAATTTTACTTCATCAATATAAAGAGTACTTCCTACTGCTCCTTCAAATTTAGCTCCGTCTACACTAGAGGAGAATACAATAGCCAGTTTATATTTTCCCTCCAGCAGCTTGCCGGGATCGATTGTTTTTCCTTGCAATAATTCGAAATTAAGCGTGAAGGGTGCCCAAGAATCGACTTCAGGCCAATAGGTGCCTGCCGCTTTTCTTGCTAACATCACAATGTTAGGAGAAGTCAAAGCGTTAGAACCGTCAAGGAAACTGACGTTATCATCCGTTTCGTACAGCACTCCATAAATATCGCAATGGTCTTGTCTGTCTGATACTATTTCTCCACCGACGCTGAATTGTGTACCGGCTTTGTATTTATACCATCCTTCCAGTTTTTCCGGATAGTAGAAGAAAGGAAAACCAAAATGAGTGGAGCCCATTACGTCATTAAGTGCATTATTCTTGTCAAACGATCCAATAAATAAGTTGCCGGCTGCGAGATGCATTCCTACCATTGCTCCGAAACTTCCGGTGCTCTTTGTTTCCAGTTTCACGCATTTGCCACCACTGCTACTGGTATATCCTCCGCTTACTTGTACGGTAGGATATTCATTCGGATTTTTTGCCATTGCCGTCAGATTGTATCCGGGATTTCCACTTGCCCATTCCATACGGCGGATGACGTATTTTCCATCTGTTCCTTCATTGTTATCCCGTTCATAGAATACATGGAAAGGATTCTCCGAACTTAGTTTCTCGAAATGATATGTGTCGGGCATTTCAGTCTGCCAAAGTGTAATTTCATAAGTTGATTCAAAAGCTTTATCTTCCGAAGTAACTTTGAACTTTCTTGGATTTTCATTTTTAAAATTGTACAAAGCGCTAGCCGCATTATCACCGCTTTGTGGAGTGGTGGGGGCAATAGTCGCTCCTGCAGGAAGCTGGAAATTAATATTTACATTTGCCAGTTCAGCAGCTTTGGAAACGTATAATTGAATGGTAAAGTTCTCAGAATCAATAGTTGCTTGTTGCACATCATCACCTGTACAGGCATCAATGGCTGCTTCTGAGTTTAGCGCTTCATCCTGTATACAGGAAGATGCTGCACATGCAAGTATGAAACAGGCTATTAAAGTCTTAATTTTCATGCGGTTTAATCTTTTTAGTTACTAATTCAGTCTCTTTTTATAAAACTCGGGTGCAAAGTTAAGTTTCTTTTTGAAATCTAGCGCTCTGTTAGTGAGGGAATTCAATAAAATTAGAGCCTTTTATAAAAATAATGTGGGCTAAGGTTAGAAAAAGACCTTTCGCAGCAGGGCGTTCAATATCTTATTCATAGTGATTAAAACCGATGTTTTATTGTCATCTGTCAGCTTTTAGTAGGCAAACTATTATAAATAAGATAATTATCTCCTGACAATACCCCCTGATAATACGGCTGACAATAACAATTGTCCATTCTATTGTCAGCCGTATCATGCTGTTATTCCAGTTTGACTACTTGATAAAGAGTCCCTTTGTAAGTATGCTTGGAGGGTATACCGCATTTTTGCAGAAGTCTTCCAAAGTGATATACTTTGCTGGAAGACAGGGGTATGCTACTCTTTTTCTGCAAGTAGTTGAGTATTTCCATTGGTGACAGATATTCTCCCTCGCCTTCCTTTTGGGCTCCTTTGAAGTATTGGTGGAATAATTGAAGAATAGCAGGAGTTTGCTCAAATTCGCGGTTGTTTTCCGTCATGATTTTTTCGTCTTCGCTGTCGAACCAGTAGCGTTCGCCGTGATAAATCTCATGCATTGCCTGTGCGTAGAGTTGCTCATAGTCTATCGGTTGGGTGGTGTCAATGACTCCTGTCACTTCGACGCAGATAAAACGACGGCTTCCTGAAGGATCAGTCAGCAGGTCTTTTTGGTTGCTCGTGCCGATAAAGGAGGCATACCGCTGTAATTCCTGTACCAAACTGCCGTGGGGCTTTCGCAAGTTGACTACAGGTTTCTGGAGGATATGCTTTAAAAATCCCTGTTGAGTAAGAGTCACCTGATCAAACTCATCGATGTTGATCAGAGCAAAGCGGTTCAGATATAGTTCTGCATCCCGTTTACGGCTGAAATCAATGCTGTCTGTGTAGTAGGCGCGAAGTGCGGGTGGTATAAGCTCCCGGCAAAATGTAGATTTATGGGTTCCTTGCATGCCTACCAATAGAGGAGATGTGCTATTAGCGTGTTTCTGACCTATTCCACGCCAGTGAGCCACCATATTCAGAAACCAACGGTGGAAAAGCATTCCCCAATAAGGATTTTTGCAAGGCACTCTGCTTGCCAGTGCCAGAATGTGGTCTTTTCCGTCCCAACGGGGCAGGCTGAACATAAATTCCTCCAAAGGATTGTAGACAGGTACCCGGTTCGAATGCAGATAGCGGTCTATATCCCTGTCCCACACTGCGATCCCTTCGGATTGGGCATCGAGCATGATACTGTTCTGTGCCCGTTTGTCAATGGCGCTGAAGTTGAAACGGAAGGAGACGCGTTCGCGGTATTCCACTTCTCCGATCTGCGTATTGTGCCGGAACTCATAGCGGCGTTCCATAAACTCTTCCATTTGCAGGTTAAGGCGTTGTTCTTTAGTCAGACAGTCTTTCCGGTTGAATCCTTTGCATTCCTGATATACATTTTTGATCATTTCGCGCAGCAGCATGGCATCGTTTAACTTGTAGAAGCGGGTGAGAGTGCGCCGTGTCACTTCTTCTTGCGGTATTCCCGAATGAAAACAGTTTTCCGCCAGACGGACGACTAATGCCTGAGGATCGTCATTCCAATGCCATTCCACTTCCAGTTCTTCGAATGTCTTTCGCACAGCGGCTTCGTATAGCAATGCTATCGCATCTTGCGTGGCATATCCCGGTACAGTGCGGTTGAGGGGAGAACTTTCGGCAATCGTCTTTTCCCTGTATGTCGTTTCGCCGGGCATGCTGACGGGCTGTGATAAATAGAATGGGACAGGATCGGGACGATAAAACAGGTCGGGATCATAGCTGAGGCGTGAGTATTGTTCAAGTTTCGGTTCTTTCAGCAGAAGGTTGAAGGGGATTTGCGGCTGATAACATTTAATGGCGAGTCGGTAAGCGTGCGCCTGAAATATTTCAGCTTCTTCCGCTGTCTGGGGTAACTTACCGTCCGGACGGGTGAAGCGAGTCCAGATTTTGACGCTTTTATCGCTCGAACCAGCAAAAGCCAGCATGGTTTGTGGTAGTTCCGCTGCTTTTCGTTTTACCAGGGCTATTTCTGCTTTTCCTGCCAGCGGACCGACCGTTAATTCTACGATACCATTGTAAGTTTTCATTTTCTTCACACCGTTTACGCGTCCGAAGACTGCGGCAGGAATTATTCTGGGCAATTTGTGGGCAGCTGAGCAAGGTTCACCGGGTAAGACAAAATGCAGGGCTTCGCGTAGGCCGGATACCGGACGGAGTTTAGTCTCTTTCTTCATTTTCTCTATCAGTAGGTTGATATCCATCACGCTTAACGCTTCCGTATCTCCGTTTTCTCTGCTCTCCCTGATTTGTGTAATCTTCATTTTTCTATTTTGATTTTTCTTGATTTAATTTTGTTTGTATCAGGCATCGAAGGTACGGATAATATGCCGGTGAAACAAGCGTTTGCGCTTTTATTATTGAGAAATTTCGCGCGGTCTTTATCTTTTACAATAGTGCGGTCTGAAGGGCAGGGAAAGTATAGCGGACGAGGAGTAGAAGGTATGCTTTGCTTGTGCCACGCCTTTGGCATGCTTGTGCCACGCCTTTGGCACGACTGTGCCATCGCAGTGGCACAACTGTGCCAAGCGCTTTGCACAACCATTTCAGAGGTTTGGCACAATCGTTTCCGTAGGTGGCACAACCGTTCTGTTAGCTTGTCACAAACCATATGGATACTTGAACGGGAAACAACGAAAGGAGAGATGTTGGTGACAGTGTGAAATGAAGGCTCTTCTCTTGTGCGCACAAAAGAGTAGATTCTTACTCCTTGCAGTCGTCTGAATGACATAGCTGACCATTTCTCATTGGTATTCGTCTGAATGACAGAACCAAGTGATAGCAAAAAATATATTGATACGCTTTAATGTGAGGTATATCGGAAATTTCCCTCACTCCATATGCTTGACAGTAAAATGGTACTATTGCTATTGTCAGCTTATTGTCAGGGCTTATTATCATGAGGTAATCTGTTTATTATAAGACTGTTATATGTGAAAAGCTGACAGATGACAATAGAAATCTATATTTAATCATTATGTAGATAATACGAATTGTGATATACGAATTAATGCATAAATGTGCGGAAATGAAGAATGATGAAGAGAAATGATAATTGAAAATAAAAAAGAACACTTAATCAGTTACAATGAAAACAATTATTCTTATATTTACAGAGTATTGTTAACCCAAGGACCCAAAAGAAATGAAAACTAAAAAGGGATTACTTAGACAAACTGGGCAATTAGTAGCTTTTGTTGCCATTGTTTTATGCAGTTTCACGCTATCTGCATGCGGTGATGATGATGACGACGACATTACTGCTCAGTCCATTGTCGGTAAATGGATATTAGAAAAAGGAGAATATGCAATGACCAACCCAATAACTGGGGAGGTCGTTCGGGGAACTTATAATAGGTGTCCGGATGGTAGACAAGTTTACTATCATTTTAATGAAAAAGGTGTTTGCACCTATACAGAAGCAAATTCTGATTATGGACCGAGATTAACCGAATATGTTTATGATCACGAACAACAGCTCATAGCAGTAGGAATAAGTTTCTACCGAATCACTCAGCTCAGTTCCACACAATTAGTATGGGAAAAATTAGATGCTGCTGATGATGTTAATTATCTATTTAGGGAAACCTTTGTACGCGAATAAGACCGGAAACTGAAAAAGCCGGTCACGATCTCCTATCGTAACCGGTTTTTATCCTATATGTTAACCTAAGACCTATAAAACCTTTCTGCTATTAATCACACGCATTGCTGCGGTATAGTATTCGCACGGAACCGAAACGAGTATACCTTTCAATCCATTGTCTTTCATTGAAGCCTCGATATACGCTGCTTTCAGAAGACTCTTCACACTGGCCACCTCCCAGGGACTACCAGCAAAAACATTGACCTGAGAAATCTTTCTACTTGTAATCATATTCTTTTGTGTTTTGGTTTTTACTGTCGGCAAATATAAGAAGGGAAAATTATATATGAGAGCAATTTTGAGTCATAAAAGTATAGAAATGATGCATTGGTCTGATTTTAGCATAAATTGATCAGTTTGTAGTATTGGTACCAAAAGAAATCCTCCTTATGCTGTTTGAGAGAACAGATAAGGAGGATTTTATCGATGAGTCGGCTGTTTTTTGCTTATTTCTCGTCGTTCTTGCGAATCTCCACGCGGCGAATCTTACCGCTGATCGTCTTTGGCAGTTCGTCAACGAACTCAATCACACGCGGATATTTATAAGGTGCAGTCACTTTCTTAACATGGTTCTGCAATTCTTTGATCAATTCTTCTCCGGCGCGTGCTTTATAGTCTTTAGACAATACGATAGTTGCTTTCACTACCTGTCCGCGAATCTCGTCGGGCACTCCGGTAATAGCACATTCTATCACGGCAGGGTGTGTCATCAAAGCGCTTTCTACTTCGAAAGGACCGATGCGGTAACCGGAACTCTTGATTACATCGTCTGCGCGTCCTACAAACCACAAATAGCCGTCTTCGTCTTTCCATGCAACGTCACCTGTGTAGTAAATGCCGTCATGCCAGGCTTCGTGTGTACGTTCCGCGTCGCGATAGTATTCTTTGAAGAGTCCGAGAGGTTTGCCTTTGCTGGTGCGGATTACGATCTGACCTTGTTCTCCCGCTTCTACAGAGCGGCCTTCGTTGTCTATCAGGTCCACGTCATATTGTGGATTGGGCAATCCCATACTTCCCGGTTTCGGTTCCATCCAAGGCATGGTAGCTACTGTCAATGTCGTCTCAGTCTGTCCGAAGCCTTCCATCAGCTTGATGCCTGTCAGTTTCTTGAAAGTCTCGAATACGGCAGGGTTCAGAGCTTCTCCGGCGATGGTGCAATACCGCAATGAGGACAGATCATATTTGGTCAGATCTTCATGAATAAGGAAACGGAAGATAGTAGGAGGTGCACAGAGTGAAGTCACCTGATACTCTTGTATCTTTTCCAGAATAGCTGCGGGGGTGAACTTCTCATGGTCGTAAACGAAGATGTTTGCTCCGGCAATCCACTGTCCGTAGAGTTTGCCCCATACTGCTTTTCCCCAACCGGTATCGGCGATGGTGAGATGGAGACTGTTCTCGTCCAGATTGTGCCAGAAGCTACCGGTAACGATATGACCTAACGGATAGGTAAAGTCATGCGCTACCATTTTAGGTTCACCGGTAGTACCGGAGGTGAAGTACATCAGTGAGATGTCATCATTCGTATTGGCATGTCTCGGACGGACGAATGGAGCAGCGTTCTCGATGCCCTGATGGAAATCTTCGAATCCTTCCGGAACTTCCGGACCTACACTGACTAACTTTTCTACGCTCGGACACTCAGGAAGAGCATCTTTGATGTGTTGCAATACGATTCCTTCACCGGCAGCTACAATCATTTTGATGTCGGCGGCGTTGCAGCGGTAGATGATATCTTTCTTTGTCAGCAGGTGGGTTGCAGGAATAACTGTGGCTCCCAGCTTATGCAAGGCGATGGTGCTGTACCAGAACTCGTAGCGGCGTTTCAGAATCAGCATCACCATATCTCCGCGACCGATGCCGAGGCTCTGGAAGTAAGAAGCCGTCATGTCCGTATAGCGTTTCATGTCGGCGAAAGAGAACTGGCGGCTTTCGCCCCGGTCATTGGTCCAGAGTAAGGCATTCTTGTCGGGTTGTTCGGCTGCCCAGGCATCTACTACATCGTAACCGAAGTTGAAGTTCTCCGGAACATTTATTTTCAGGTTCTTGATAAAATCCTCTTGTGAGGCAAAGTTAGTCTTTGCTAAAAATCTTTCTACCATAATGTTATTACATAATTACTGCCAGAAAACGTACCGTTTTGCCATCGAGCGCTTTCATGCCATGTGGAAGTTTTGAGTTGAAATAGATACTGTCACCTTGGTTCAGGATAATTTCCTTACCTTCAATGTTGATAAGCATACGCCCTTCGAGCACAAGATTAAACTCTTGTCCGTTGTGGTGGTTGTAATGAATAGGCTCGTCGTCTCCTTTGGGTTCGACAGTAACGATGAACGGATCGGCTGTGCGATTCATAAAACCGGCTGCCAGTGATTGGTATTTGTAGGCTCTGGTGCGTTCGATGCTCGTGCCTTTGCCGGCACGGGTGACAAAGTAACTGCTCATTTTCGGTTCTTCGCCAAACATCAGTGCATCCAGTGCAATGTTATAGGTGCGGGCTATCTTTTGTAACATGCTGACGGAAATGTCGTAATCTCCTGTCTCTGCGAGCCGGTATTCCTCGGCAGATATGTCACAGTCGCGGGCGATGTCTTCAGACGTTAGTTCCAGTACGTCACGTAATCCGCGAAGACGCTCTGCGATTTGTTTAATTTGATCATTCATACAAGTGGTTATTTTTTATAATTAATAATTTTGCGGTATTATTTGGATGCCTTCATCGCCTTGATAACGGCGGAAGTAAATCCGTTGTGCTCCAGTTCGTTGATTCCTTTGATGGTGATTCCGCCCGGAGTGGTCACCTTGTCTATTTCCACGCTGGGATGAGTATCATTATTCAGAATTAATGCGGCGGCTCCTTTGACAGACTGGGCTACCATCTCCATGGCATCTTTAGGACGGATGCCCATTTCGATACCGGCTTGCATGGCAGCCTGGATGTATTTCAATACATAAGCGATGCCGCAGGAAGTCAGTGCCGTGGTAGCTGCTATCTTTTCTTCGGGGATGAGCATAGACATTCCCATTTCATTGAACAGCCGGAGCATGAACTGGTTTTGCTCATCGTTTGTGTTGCGTGCTGCGATAAGCGTCATGCTTTCCAGTTCGCTGATGGCAGTGTTGGGGATGAGGCGGAACATCGGCATTTCGGGTGCTATCACAAAGTGTGCAAGCTCTTCAAAGCTAATGCCGGCTGCTACAGAGACGAGAGTTTGTCTGCTCTTTAGCTTCAGCTCACGCATCACCGGTTCCATGAACCATGGCTTGACCGCCAAAATGACAATATCTGCTCCTGCAGCAGCTTCTGCGTTATTCTGAGTTGTGGAGATGCCCGGAAATTCTTCTTTCAGCTTTTCCAGTTTGCCTGCGCTGGGATTGGATACAATGATATCTGAGTCTGCTATCAGACTTCCTTTTGCCAGGCCGCGGGCTATAGAACCACCCATGTTTCCTGCACCGATAATAGCTATTTTCATATGCGCTTATTTTTTATGGATTCTTACAGACAAAGGTAACGGTAAATTGCGAAAAAACAAAAAGCAGCCCGGATAAGAAAAATATTTCTGTATGAGGCTGCTTTTTTGTCGGCTGTTTATTAATCAAATGAGCGATCAGAGTACTCTCTTGAAGCGGGCAAGGAATTCGTCCGCTTCCTCCATGCTGAGGCAGAGAGGGGGTAACAGACGAAGTACGTTTGTACCGCTTGCTCCCGTAAATACATGCTCATCATAGATGAGGCGGCTGCGCAGTTCTTTGATCGGTTCTTCAAATTCGAGTCCGATCATCAACCCGCGTCCGCGTACTTCTTTGATTTGCGGAAATTTCTTGAGTTCTTCCAGCAGGTAATTACCGACTTTAGCGGCATTTTCCACCAGATGGTCCTGTTCAATCACATCCATTACGGCAAGAGCTGCCGAGCATGCCAGGTGATTTCCTCCGAATGTAGTTCCCAATTGTCCGTAGACGGGTTTGAACATCGGACTGATCAGTACACCTGCCATCGGGAATCCGTTACCGATACCTTTGGCTACAGTGATAATATCCGGCTGGATATGATTGTATTGGTGAGCAAAGAATTTACCGCTGCGACCGTATCCGCTCTGTATTTCGTCCAGAATCAGGATCGTTCCGGTTTCGGTACAAGCGTTGCGAAGTTCCTGCATGAATTCGGTAGTCGGTATTTTGATACCGCCCACTCCTTGTATTCCTTCGATGATAACAGCGCATACGTCTCCTTTTGCCAGTTCCTGTTTCATCGCCTCGATATCATTCAAGGGAAGATAGGTCACATGTCCGTTGTTATTGATCGGAGCAATGATGGAAGGATTGTTCGTAGCCTCTACTGCCAACGAAGTACGTCCGTGGAAAGCCTTGCTGAAGGACACTACTTTGGTACGTCCGTTATAGAAAGAAGCCAGCTTCAGCGCATTCTCATTGGCTTCGGCTCCGCTGTTGATCAGAAACAGGGAATAGTCTTCGTAACCGGAGATTTTTCCCAGTCGTTCCGCTACCTGTTGTTGCAGCTTATTGATCACCGAATTTGAATAGAAACCAAGGGTTGCTACCTGATTGCTGATCATCTCCACATAGTGGGGATGCGCATGTCCGATGGAAATGACGGCATGACCTCCGTAAAGGTCCAGATATTCCGTACCATTCTCATCCCATACCTTACAGCCTTGTCCTTTGACTATATTGATGTTATATAAAGGATATACGTCGAATAATTTCATAATTCTTCTGTTTTTAGAAAGCGGAAGGTTTCAGCCGTAATCCTACGGTTTCTTCCAGGTTGAACATCAGGTTCATGTTATGAACTGCCTGTCCGCTGGCGCCCTTCAGCAAGTTGTCGATGCAGGAGATAATCAATAGTTTGTCACCATGTTTCTCCAGGTGTATCAGACATTTATTTGTATTTACGACTTGTTTCAAGTCTATATTCTTATCTACGATATGAACGAAGGAGTCTTTGGCATAATATTCTTCGTACATGCGAATGATCTCTTCGAGTGCTACTTTGGTTTTCACGACAAGAGTGGCAAAGATGCCGCGTGGGAAATCGCCCCGATAAGGGATAAAGTCGATCTCTGAATCGAAGCTGTTTTGCAGCTGTTTCAGTGATTGCTTGATTTCCGGCACATGCTGATGATCGAATGCCTTGTAGATGCTGATGTTATTGTTACGCCAGCTGAAATGACTGGTAGCACCGGGTTTCACGCCGGCACCGGTACTTCCGGTGATAGCATTAACTGAAACATCGTCTGTTAACATCAGATTCTTGGCCAGCGGAAGCAAACCTAGCTGGATGCAGGTGGCAAAACAACCGGGATTGGCTACATGCTTCGCCGTACAGGTAGCACGGCGGTTCAGTTCCGGCAGACCATAGATGAAATCATGATCGTCACTCTTGATACGATAATCCATCGAGAGGTCGATGATCTTCAAATCTTCCGGCACGTTGTGGCTTTCCATAAATTTCTTCGTGTCGCCGTGGGCAGTACAGAAGAAAAGCACGTCGATAGCGTCCAGGGGTAACTGGTCGGTAAATCTCAGGTCTGTTTCTCCGTATAGTCCTTCGTGTACGTCGGTAATTTTGTTTCCGGCATTACTGCTGCTGTTGATAAATACGATTTCAGTTTCCGGATGGTTGAGCAGCAGACGGATTAATTCGCCTGCTGTATATCCTGCGCCACCAATGATTCCTGCTTTAATCATATCTCTTCGTCTTTATGGTTATTGTAGTAAACACGTAGCGGAGTAGAAGTCACCTTAATAAAGCCTTTCGCATCTTCGGCTGTCCAGCCTTTCTGCATCTCGCCATATTCGCCAAACTTCGTTTTCACGAGGTCATCTTCCGATTCTACGCCAACGGTAGAGAAAGAAAGCGGACGGAGTTCGAGGATTGCCGTACCGTTAACGTTACGTTGGCTTTCCTGAAGCATAGCTTCGATATCACGCATTACCGGTTCGAGATACTGGCTTTCGTGGAGGAACATTCCGTACCAGTTGGCTACCTGATCTTTCCAGTATTGCTGCCATTTGCTCAATGTGTATTTCTCGAGGAAGCGGTGGGCACCGATAATCAACATCGGAGCTGCTGCTTCGAAACCTACACGGCCTTTGATACCGATAATCGTATCGCCTACGTGCATATCGCGTCCGATACCGTATGCCGCACCGATTTCTTCTACTTTTTGTATCGCTTTGATCGGATCGTCGAATGTTTCGTCGTTGACAGCTTTCAGTTCTCCCTTTTCGAAAGTGAGACGGAGTTGTTCGCTGCCTTCTTTTTCCACATGTTTCAGATAGGCTGTTTCCGGTAATCCCTGTGCGGAGTCGAGGATTTCGCCACCACAGATGGATGTACCCCACAAACCTACGTTATAAGAGTATTTCAGCTTGGTAAAGTCTGCACTGAAACCATGTTTGTTCAGATAGTCGATTTCTTCCTGACGGCTCAATGCCATATCACGGGTCAGCGTGATGATTTCTACATTCGGAGCCAGTACAAGGAAAGTCATGTCAAAACGAATCTGGTCGTTACCTGCTCCGGTAGAACCGTGGGCAATGGCATCCGCACCGATTTCGTTGGCATAACGTGCGATGGCCAACGCCTGGAAGATACGTTCCGAGCTGACGGAGATCGGGTAAGTACCATTACGCAGCACATTTCCGAAAACCATATATTTCAGACTCTTTTCGTAGTATTCCTGAGTAACGTCCAATGTTACATATTTCACTGCTCCCAGTTTGTAGGCGTTTTCTTCGTTTGTCTTCAGCTGTTCTTCGCTGAAACCGCCCGTATTGGCACAAGCTGCATATACTTCGTAACCTTTTTCTTTAGCGAGGTACATGACGGTGAACGATGTGTCCAGTCCGCCGCTGAATGCCACCACTACTTTTTTTTTCTTTTCTTCCATAGTGCTGTATATATTAAATGTTATTTCTTTCTTGTTCTTTTTTTATGTTCCGCGGGTCTGTCGGATCGTACAGCATGGCTGTGCAGATGCAGAACTTACGGTTTTTAGCCACCAGTATATCGTGGTTGGTGCAGCCTTCGCATCCTTTCCAGAAAGCCTCGTCGTCTGTCAGTTCATTGAAAGTGACGGGGACATATCCTAGTTCGGTGTTCATTTTCATCACTGCGGCTCCGGATGTCAGACTGAAAATCTTAGCTTTCGGCCATCGGAGACGTGCCAGTTGGAAAGATGCTTGTTTGATGCGCTTTGCCAATCCTAATCCGCGAAAATCGGGATGTACAATCAGACCGGAGGTTGCTACGTATTGCTTGTTTCCCCATGATTCGATATAGGTGAAACCTGCGAATGTGTCGCCACAGAGCGCGATTATTGCTTTGCCCTCTTTCATTTTAGTCGCTACGTATTCGTGTGTGCGCTCTGCGATTCCGGTTCCTCGTACGGCAGCAGCATTTCTGATAGTTTCCAAAATAGTGTCAACGTAAACCTCATGTGAGGCGTCGGCTACCATAACATCTATTTGTTGAGTGTCCATTTCTTTATATATAATATAGGTATAGTTATTCGATATTCGGAATGATGAGCGACAAAAGCTGACGTACTTTGCTTGTGGCTACTCCTTCACGCAGAACCAGCATGATGGTATCGTCACCGGCAATGGTTCCCAGAATCTCGCTGAACTCATTGTTGTCGATATCATAAGCCATGCTGCTGGCGTAACCGGGACGGGTACGGATAACAGCTATATTGCCGGAAAACTGTAGGGAGATAAATCCATTGTTGCGCAACATCTCACCGGCACTCTGGTCAGTGGAACGTTTATACATGATGTTATTCGGCAATACATATACATACTTACCGTTCATACTTGCAGCTTTGGCTACTTTCAGTTGTTTCAAGTCGCGGGAGAGGGTGGCTTGTGTCAGTTCGAAGCCTTCACGGTTCAGCTCTTGCAGCAGTTCTTCCTGCGAGCCTACCTCCTTGCTTGAGATAATCATTTTGATGGCGTCTAACCGATTTGCTTTCTTCTTCATTGCATAATTATTCTAAGAATGGCGCAAAATTATGCATTATTTCGGAAAAAACATGCATAAATCATGCTTTTTTTGCATAAAAAGTAAAATTTATACTGATGTAAGGTTTGGCTATGCAGATTTGTGTCAAAATGCACATCCTTTCTATCAAAATGTGTAAGGAAAAGGAGGAAGGAACCGCCTATCTTTGCAATGTAGGTAAATGGATACCTTAAATATATAGACAAAATACCATGAAACAGAACTTTTTTGCAGTCGACCTGGGCGCAACAAGCGGCCGTACAATCTTAGGCTCTTTTATTGAAGGCGGATTAAATCTGGAGGAGATTAATCGTTTTCCTAACCACTTGATCGAGGTGGGTGGACATTTCTATTGGGATATTTATGCATTATACCGTCACATTATCGACGGATTGAAATTGGTAGCTCACCGTGGCGAATCTATTGCTTCTATCGGTATAGATACATGGGGAGTAGATTTCGTCCTCCTTGGAAAAGACGGAAACCTGCTTCGCCAGCCTTATGCATATCGTGATCCGCATACGGTAGGAGCACCGGAAGCCTTTTTCTCTCGTATCTCCCGTAGCGAGGTATATGGTAAAACTGGTATTCAGGTAATGAATTTTAATTCACTTTTCCAATTAGATACTTTGCGTCGCAATCATGACAGTGCATTGGAGGCAGCAGACAAAGTTCTGTTTATGCCGGATGCGTTGAGCTATATGCTGACCGGGAAGATGGTAACTGAATATACCATTGCTTCCACTGCCCAATTAGTGAATGCACATACGCAACGTCTGGAACCGGAGTTGCTGAAAGCAGTCGGACTGAAAGAAGAGAATTTCGGTCGTTTTGTCTTCCCGGGTGAGAAGATAGGAACATTGACTGAAGAAGTGCAAAAGATAACAGGATTGGGGGCAATTCCTGTGATTGCGGTGGCCGGACATGATACCGGATCTGCTGTAGCAGCTGTTCCCGCACT
The DNA here is from genome assembly GCF_001811315.1 of Bacteroides sp. HMSC067B03. Classification (NCBI taxonomy): domain Bacteria; kingdom Pseudomonadati; phylum Bacteroidota; class Bacteroidia; order Bacteroidales; family Bacteroidaceae; genus Bacteroides; species Bacteroides sp. HMSC067B03. The sequence continues at coordinate 129,683 of NZ_KV804357.1, forward strand.
TGATCGTAATTTCGCATATTTGAGTAGCGGTACTTGGTCGCTGATGGGGGTGGAAACAGATGCGCCGGTGATTACTGCTGAAACAGAGGCTTTGAATTTTACGAATGAAGGTGGCGTAGAAGGCACAATTCGCCTTTTGAAGAATATTTGTGGAATGTGGTTGCTGGAACGTTGCCGTCTGAATTGGGGAGATACAAGCTATCCGGAATTAATTACCGAAGCGGATTCGTGTGAACCATTCCGTAGTTTAATCAATCCGGATGACGACTGTTTTGCAAATCCTGCGGATATGGAACAGGCTATTCGTGAATATTGCCGGACTACTGGGCAGCCGGTTCCTGAGCAACGTGGACAAATAGTACGTTGTATCTTTGAGAGTCTGGCTTTGCGTTACCGTCAGGTGTTGGAGAACTTGCGTGCGCTTTCTCCTCGTCCTATCGAAACTCTGCATGTGATCGGTGGCGGTAGCCGTAATGACTTGTTGAATCAGTTCACTGCCAATGCTATCGGCATTCCGGTTGTGGCAGGACCGTCTGAGGCTACAGCTATCGGTAATGTCATGATTCAGGCAATGACGGTGGGAGAGGCGACGGATGTTGCCGGTATGCGTCAGTTGATAAGCCGTTCAATTCCGTTGAAGACTTATCACCCACAGGATATGGCAGCCTGGGATGCGGCTTATATCCATTTTAAAAACTGCGTTCGATAAATTCCGGAGAATCAAGAAATAACCGACAGAATAATATTAACTTTTAATAATAGAATATCATGAAAAAAGAAGAAATGATCCAGAAAGCGTATGAGATTGCTGTTGAACGCTATGCAGCAGTAGGTGTAGATACTGAAAAGGTACTGAAAACCATGCAGGACTTCCACTTGTCACTTCATTGCTGGCAGGCTGATGATGTAACGGGATTTGAAGTGCAGGCAGGTGCACTGAGCGGAGGTATTCAGGCAACCGGTAATTATCCGGGCAAAGCTCGCAATATAGATGAACTGCGTGCCGACATTCTGAAAGCCGCTTCTTATATTCCGGGTACACACCGTTTGAACCTGCACGAAATCTACGGAGATTTTCAAGGTAAAGTGGTAGACCGCGATCAGGTAGAGCCTGAACATTTCAAGAGCTGGATTGAATGGGGTAAAGAGCATAACATGAAACTCGATTTTAACTCTACTTCATTCTCACATCCGAAATCTGGTGATTTGTCACTGTCTAATCCGGATGAGGGCATCCGTCAGTTCTGGATTGAGCATACCAAACGTTGTCGTGCCGTTGCCGAAGAAATGGGTAAGGCGCAGGGTGACCCGTGTATCATGAATCTTTGGGTACATGACGGAAGCAAGGATATCACTGTAAACCGCATGAAATATCGTGCATTGTTGAAAGATTCTCTGGATCAGATATTTGCTACTGAATATAAAAACATGAAAGACTGTATTGAATCAAAAGTATTCGGTATCGGTCTGGAAAGCTATACAGTAGGTTCCAATGACTTCTACATCGGTTATGGCGCATCCCGTAACAAGATGGTAACTTTGGATACCGGTCACTTCCATCCGACTGAAAGTGTTGCCGACAAAGTATCCTCTCTTTTGCTTTATGTGCCCGAATTGATGTTGCACGTAAGCCGTCCGGTTCGTTGGGATTCCGACCACGTAACCATTATGGATGATCCTACAATGGAACTGTTCAGTGAAATTGTTCGTTGCGGTGCATTGGAACGCGTACACTACGGTCTCGACTATTTCGATGCTTCTATCAACCGTATCGGTGCTTACGTTATCGGTAGCCGTGCTGCTCAGAAATGTATGACACGTGCTTTGCTTGAGCCGATTGCCAAGTTGCGTGAATACGAAGCTAACGGTCAGGGCTTCCAGCGTCTGGCTCTGCTTGAAGAAGAGAAAGCGCTTCCATGGAATGCGGTATGGGATATGTTCTGCTTAAAGAACAATGTGCCGGTAGGCGAAGATTTCATTGCAGAAATCGAAAAGTACGAAGCAGAAGTAACTTCTAAACGGTAAGTTATGGATATTCTAATTGGCTTATTGATTATAGCCATCGGTAGCTTTTGCCAGTCCAGTTCCTATGTGCCTATTAATAAGGTGAAGGAATGGAGCTGGGAAAGCTTCTGGTTAGTGCAAGGTGTGTTTGCCTGGTTAGTGTTCCCGTTTTTGGGATCACTGCTGGGGGTACCTGCAGGAGGCAGTTTGTTCGACTTGTGGGGAGCTGGAGGTGCTGGAATGAGCATCTTTTATGGTATATTATGGGGAATAGGCGGATTGACTTTCGGACTTTCCATGCGTTATCTGGGCGTTGCGCTTGGACAAAGTATAGCATTGGGTACTTGTGCCGGATTCGGAACTCTTTTTCCTGCTATCTTTGCCGGAACTAACCTTTTCGAAGGTAACGGATTGATTCTTCTTTTAGGTGTTTGTATTACGTTGGCGGGTATTGCTGTTATCGGTTATGCCGGTGGCTTGCGTGCGCAGAATATGAGTGAAGAAGAAAAACGTGCTGCCGTAAAGGATTTCGCATTGACCAAGGGATTGCTGGTGGCGCTTCTTGCGGGTGTGATGAGTGCCTGCTTCGCTTTAGGGCTGGATGCGGGAACTCCTATCAAGGAAGCTGCTTTGGCAGGTGGAGTGGACGGACTTTATGCCGGTCTTCCTGTAATCTTCCTGGTGACTTTAGGCGGATTTCTGACAAATGCCGCTTATTGCCTGCAGCAGAATGTAGCTAATAAGTCTATCGGTGACTATGCCAAAGGTAAAGTCTGGGGCAACAATCTTGTGTTCTGTGCGTTAGCTGGTGTACTGTGGTACATGCAGTTCTTCGGACTGGAAATGGGTAAGAGCTTTCTTACGGGAAGTCCCGTGCTGCTGGCTTTTTCGTGGTGTATCCTGATGGCATTGAATGTGACATTTAGTAATGTATGGGGAATTATCCTGAAAGAGTGGAAAGGAGTGTCTACCAAAACGATCACAGTATTGGTTTGTGGTCTGGTGATTCTGATTTTCTCTTTGGTGTTCCCGAACTTGTTTTAAAATTTTAGGCATGGATAATACGGATAACGCGGTTTTAATACATGGCTCTTTAACCGTGAAATCCGTGTAATCCGTGCCTGATAAATAAATTATATTATAATATGAAATCAATTTTAGAAAACCGTCCGGCACTTGCCAGGGAAGTTAATAAGGTGGCTGAAGTTGCCGGATACTTGTGGCAAAAAGGATGGGCTGAACGTAACGGTGGTAATATCACTGTTAATATCACGGAATTTGTTGACGATGAAATTCGCCGGATGGAACCGATAAGTGAAGTAAAACCTATTGGCGTTACATTGCCATATCTGAAAGGGTGTTATTTCTATTGTAAAGGGACTAATAAACGCATGCGTGATCTGGCTCGCTGGCCGATGGAAAATGGTTCGGTTATTCGTATCCTGGATGACTGTGCCAGCTATGTTATCATAGCCGATGAGGCAGTTGCACCGACTTCGGAATTGCCTTCTCATCTGAGTGTGCATAATGATTTGCTGAGTAAGAATTCTCCTTATAAGGCTTCTGTGCATACTCATCCGATTGAGCTGATCGCGATGACACATTGCGAAAAGTTCCTTCAGAAAGATGTGGCAACCAATCTGTTATGGAGCATGATCCCCGAAACGAAAGCATTCTGTCCGAGAGGGTTGGGTATCATTCCTTATAAATTACCCAGCTCGGTAGAGTTGGCGGACGCTACCATCAAGGAATTGCAGGATTATGATGTGGTAATGTGGGAAAAGCATGGCGTCTTTGCTGTTGATTGCGATGTGATGCAGGCTTTTGACCAGATTGATGTACTGAATAAGTCGGCATTAATTTATATCGCTGCCAAAAATATGGGCTTCGAACCGGATGGTATGACTCAGGAACAAATGAAAGAAATGTCTGTTGCTTTCAATCTTCCTAAATAATACTTGTATAAATCATTGAATTTATCTACTTTAGCGACCGCGGCATTTTCTATGAATGGGGAATGTTGCGGTAACTTTAAAATTATGACACAACTATGAATCGCATTATTCTGAATGAGACCTCTTATTTCGGCGCAGGATGCCGGAGTGTAATTGCTGTGGAAGCAGCCAGACGTGGCTTTAAGAAAGCCTTTTTTGTGACAGATAAAGACCTTGTCAAATTTGGTGTGGCTGCTGAAATTATAAAAGTATTTGATGACAACCATATTCCGTATGAACTTTATAGTGATGTGAAGGCGAATCCTACAATTGCCAACGTGCAGAATGGTGTGGCTGCTTATAAGGCTTCCGGTGCCGACTTTATCGTAGCCTTAGGTGGCGGTTCTTCTATCGACACGGCAAAGGGGATTGGTATTGTTGTGAATAATCCGGATTTTGCTGACGTGAAATCTTTGGAAGGTGTGGCTGATACCAAACATAAAGCGGTTCCTACTTTTGCATTGCCTACCACTGCCGGAACTGCAGCTGAAGTGACTATCAATTACGTAATCATCGACGAGGATGCACGTAAGAAAATGGTTTGCGTAGATCCGAACGATATTCCTGCCGTAGCTATTGTTGATCCGGAACTGATGTATTCTATGCCGAAAGGGCTGACTGCCGCTACAGGTATGGATGCATTGACTCATGCTATCGAAAGTTATATTACTCCAGGGGCATGGGCTATGAGTGATATGTTCGAACTGAAAGCGATTGAAATGATTGCTCAGAATCTGAAAGCGGCAGTAGATAACGGTAAGGATACAGTTGCCCGTGAAGCAATGTCACAGGCTCAATATATTGCAGGTATGGGATTCTCTAATGTAGGTCTGGGAATTGTGCATTCTATGGCTCACCCGCTGGGTGCTTTCTATGATACTCCTCATGGTGTTGCCAATGCTTTGCTGTTGCCTTATGTAATGGAGTACAATGCTGAATCTCCGGCGGCTCCGAAGTATATTAATATTGCCAAAGCGATGGGCGTCAATACAGACGGTATGACTGAAGCTGAAGGGGTGAAGGCTGCTGTTGAAGCAGTGAAAGCGCTTTCCTTGAGTATCGGTATCCCGCAGAAATTGCATGAAATTAATGTAAAGGAGGAAGATATTCCGGCGTTGGCGGTAGCTGCATTTAATGATGTTTGTACAGGAGGTAATCCGCGTCCTACGTCGGTAGCGGAAATAGAAGTATTGTATCGGAAAGCATTCTGATACGAATCAAATAAGGTTTGTTTTTTATAGGCATCCGGAGGATCTGAACAGGTACTCCGGATGTTTTTTATTGTTTAGCATGTGTTTTTTGAAAATAATTCCTACTTTTGTTCGATTCAATTACATGAAAACACGCCTGTATGAGTGAGGAAAATAATCTGGGATTAGAATTTAAATACTTGATTGTAAATGACATGGACCGTAAGTTCGGTCTGTGGGTAAATACAGTTGGCTACCAGTCTATCCCTCCCGATTCTCCTTATCCGTTGAAAGAACATCCGTCCGGCTACTTTTTCAATGCTGAAAAAGGAAGGGTGTTGCGGGAATATCAGTTAGTCTATATAACGAAAGGGCGTGGTTTGTTTTCATCCGATTCTACTCCTGAAAGACAAGTTTGTAAAGGTCGGCTGATGGTGCTGTTTCCCGGACAGTGGCATACCTATTATCCGTTGCGTCAGACCGGATGGACAGAATATTATATCGGTTTTGAAGGGCCGACAATTGATGCAATTGTGGGTGATGCCTTTCTTTCTCCGGAAAGGCAGATACTGGAGGTTGGAATAAACGAAGAACTGGTGTCTTTGTTTTCTCGTGCTTTGGAGGTGGCGGAGGCGGATAAAATATCTGCCCAGCAATACCTGTCCGGCATCGTACTCCATATGATAGGTATGATTCTTTCTATTTCCAAGAATAAGGTCTTTGAGATGAGTGATGTCGATCAGAAGATTGAACAGGCAAAGATACTTATGAATGAAAATGTATCCGGCAATATCGACCCGGAAGAGTTGGCGATGAGGCTGAATATCAGTTATTCATGGTTTCGCAGGGTTTTTAAGGAATATACCGGTTATGCACCTGCCAAGTATTTTCAGGAACTGAAACTTCGTAAAGCCAAACAGATGCTGGTGGGTACTTCCCAATCGGTGAAAGAAATCTCTTTTTTCTTAGGCTTCCAGTCTACCGAATACTTCTTCTCCTTTTTTAAAAAACGTACAGGGCTTACTCCGCTTGAATACCGTTCGTTCGGTCGGGAAGGATAATAATAAGTTATTTATTGTTAATCTTCTTGATGCGATTTAACTTTCCCTCTTTAATCTGGTCAAAGATAATATTGCAATTAAGCAATCAGTTTATTATCAGATTAACAATAAAAAGAAAAAAGACATGAAAAGAATCGTATTTTGGATGGTAGCTTTACTACTGATGAGTGGTGTAGCAATGGCACAAGGTAATCGCCAGGGCGGAAGACAGCAGATGGACCCGAAAACCCGTGCGCAACGTATGACGGAGCGTATGGTGAAAGAATACTCTCTGAATGAAGACCAGAAACAACAACTGTTGGATGTAAACCTTGCTTGGGTGGAAAAAATGGCTGCTAATCAAGGTAGACATTCTAAAGATGATAAAGCTGCTAGGATGACAAAAGAAGAACGTGAAAAGAAGGCAGCGGAAATGAAGAAATCTCGTGAGGATTATGATGCCCAGCTGAAGAAGATTCTGACTAAGGAACAATATGATAGCTATGTGAAAAAACAGGCTGAGCGTGAGAAACAGATGAAAGAAGGGCGTCAGAACCGACAAAAAAGGCAAGGGTAATATAGATTGTAATGAATGGATGTACTTCCTTACGGAAGAAGAATAAAGGAGATACTGCTGATTTTCGGTAGTATCTTTTTTTGTGTTCAAGCGGTTTTTGCTTGTTTTTTATGAGATTGTGAATAAGTCAATTCTGGCTTGTTTAAAACGATTCTCTTATATAGTTAATAGCTTTGTTGTTAATGAATTAACCTGTTGATAACTTTGTTGAAAACATGGTTGATATCACGATGGACCTGTGAATAAAGGAACCGGGGACGGTTGAACTTATTAGGGGAGAGATAAAAAAAGAACCGCTTAAAAAGCGATTCTTTATTGAGTTGCGGAGATCCGACTCGAACGAATGACCTTTGGGTTATGAGCCCAACGAGCTACCAACTGCTCCACTCCGCGATGTTTAACGGGTGCAAAGGTACGGCTTTTCTTGAATAAAACAAATTATTCTCCAGTTATTTTTCAGAAAAAATATCGGATAATCTCTATTGTATTGAAAATGAGAGGAATATTGCCAGAACTTTTTTTTAGTACCTATTAATATACAAATGTTAATATTCTGCGCTTTTTCTTGTGTGGTCTAAAGAAAAGAATTACTTTTGCTCAAAAGTATTGTGTTTCAATGATTTATAACTTTGGTTCTTAAACGTTGTTCTTAAATAGCCTTGTTTGAACGACACAAAGATAGGATTAATTATGTATAAGGCATAATTTTGAGATTAGAATTTTAGTCCGCATTTAGATGTGACAATTCATATTTAGATAAAAAAAGCCAGCTATCAATTTCGATAACTGGCTTTTAATTTTACTCATCAGTAGAAGCACTTTGAGATTGTGTGAACTGCTCGTAGAAATTGTTGAGAAGGCGATTTATAATGGTCTCTTTGGTATCTCCACCTCGCTGTCCTTTGGCTTTCTCTATCTGTTCTGCTTTCTCTTTGTTCAAACTTGAAAAGAACTTGAACAGATTGTCAATCGTAGCACCTTTT
>NZ_KV804357.1:137570-232155 GCF_001811315.1 Bacteroides sp. HMSC067B03
TTTTGGTCATCGTCTGCTTCATCGTACTGATAGATAATCCAATCAATGAGAATTCTACTTTTGAGAATCTCTTTAGAGAGGTGTTCTGCTACTGCTTTTAATAATCTTCTCCCCCTTTCCAATCCATTAGTTTTCCGCAATTTATCACTTATCTTACCCGCCATTGCATCTGCCATTACCTCTTTAGTAATACCCGCTTTAAACGTTCCCCATTTGGAAGCAGTGGGTAATGGATAACCTTCTTCGGTAAGCTCCACGATAAAATCAAGTAGCGGAAGCTCCTCTTTGCACGCCATTTTAGCTCCCTTAGGAAAGTCGCCCCCCTTCCAAGGATTTGTACAAATGTTAATCTCCGAAAACATTCTCGAGACTGCAATTTCTTCATTCAAAGCATAGATAAGATAGAACTCACCTTTGTACTTCTCTTCATCTTTTAAGTCCTTGTTAGCTTCCAGAAGATTTAGATGACCTTTGTAACGGTGGTTTGCATCCACTAACACAACGTACCGGGCTGCATCAGCTGCGCTAATGATTTCTCCCGTTTCAAAATCTACAATTTCCAATCCGGCTTCTATAACCTTCGTTGCATCCACTATGATAGCAGGAACTAACATTCCATTTGCCTTCATGGACTTCATTTTGGCTTTAACCACCTTTTCGTCAAAGTTGCGATTACCTGATAGTCTAGCTATCTTGATTCCCTTACTTGCTAGCACTGCTAGTGTTAAAACTTGAAGTGCTAATTCTTTTTCTTTTGCCATTTTTGTACCCATGCCCTTGGGATTTATTTTGGTATCTAGCACACCAGTGATTTTATGGTGGCAAAGGTAAGGAGTTGTAAATGGCTATATGTGAATGTTAGAATCATCCTCAATTTTCACACGAATTTATGTACTTTAGGTATTCATATCTCAATTTTGTTATTTCTGGATTGGATATGATAGTAAAAGGCATAATCTTTCCATTTATTGTAACTAAAGGCTTATCTATTAATAATTTTTTGCCGTCACTCATTAGCTTTCTATATCTGGCTGTACCATTTATGGCAGTAGTTTTATAAAATCCAAACAAATATAATACTTGTTGGATTAGTTCTTTTTCTTTATCAGTAAATCTACCATCCAAATAACTGGTCAAGAAGTATTCTAACTCTGTTGCAAAATAATAGTCTAGTGTTCTCTTGTAGACTGATTTATCAATCAAACTATCAATAGGAACTATTCCGTTACTGGTATAGCTTTGCAAAGTTTCTGGAGTAATAATATCATTCTGCATATTCAAGTATGAAAGGAGCACTTTTTTCAATAATTCTTCGTTCTTTATAGTGACATTATTTGCTTTGCCATCTATTGTACATTTAAATTCAATAGCTGATACATTGACATTATTTTGAGTAAGGGTGAAGAGACGGTATAACTTTAAATATTCATCTATAAGTGATGGTACAATTTTCACTACAGGATATTTGGCTACCATAGCATACAATAGAACTGATAGTCTCCACAGCTTTCTTACATTTAAATTCCCTTTAGTTGCTTGCAAGGTAGTATCATTTGCAAATACATTTTCTGATAGATGTTTTCCTTCCTCACCAATTGTTATGGATTGTGCAAGAGCTACAGCTTGTTCATAATCAATCTCACCAATATCATTTAATATTATTTCTCCTTGTATCTCAACCACTTCCCCTTTAGAAGTTTTTACTTTACCTTTTAGGATATTCAAACAGTGTTCCTTATAATATTCTACATATTCATTCATGGTATTATCTTTTAAAATCAATGACTGCAAAGAAACAAATTTATCCAATATTCCAGTCCACTGTATTATAAAAAATAAGGTAGCAAATGAAATTTCACTTACCACCTTATCAATGACTTAGTTTCATCATATCTCACAGGTATAAAAAATAAAATCATAAATATCTGGCATGAACCAGTTACAAGAATTGCTTTGCTTGCTATCTCAACCCAAATTCCTTTGGAGATATACGCACATATACTCCAATAATCCAGAATGTATATCTTGTATTAGATTTACCTGATTCTTATCAGTACCTTTGTTATAGATAAATCAATTACTAATCTATTTATTTTTACACAAATATGCAAGTGACGCCAAAGAAGAATAACACAATTCATTATTTACCACAAGAGATTAGAGAAACTAGATTAACAGAGGTTACATATTTACCTATCACAAGGGAAATGTTAGAAATGCTTTTCTCAAATTCAGCTAAGAAGGATAAGCATAAATTAGTTAAGAAGAGAAGAAGATGAATTAAAAAGGCGACATTTGATAGATAGCTCAAATGCCGCCTTCTTGTATAATAGATAATTAGTTGAATCTGTTTTTAAGGGTGCAATTAATTTGTACCCTTTTTATTCGTTCATATATTAATGCATCTATTAAATCTAAGTTTTTTTAGGCAAAAGATATTATTTGTATAATTAAGAATTATTATATTTGTAATTGAATTAGTAAAGTAGAAGCGTTGTGCTGCCTTGTTGCAAAATGTGGGAAATTATTCAAAAGGGCAAAGATAGCATTACAGTTTCACGTTTCGATGTATAGTATTGATGTTCTTGTAGAAACTGGAGAACGGTAAATTTTGATAATATGAAAAAACTACTATCAATTACAATGTTGCTCATATCTTCATTATTTGTTTATGCGCAACAAGACGTTACTAAATTTTTAGGTATTCCAGTTGACGGAAGTAAATCTGAAATGATTCAGAAATTAAAAGCTAAAGGTTATACGAGTAGTCAACACAATAAGGAAATTCTAGTTGGTGAGTTTAATGGTACGGATGTCAATATACATATTGCCACAAACAACAATAAGGTTTGTCGAATAATGGTTTGTGATGCTAATTCCATAGATGAAGGGGGGATTAGGATAAGATTTAATAGGCTCTGTGAGCAATTTAAAAAAAATTCTAAATACCTTTCATTACAAGATTATACTATATCAGAAGACGAAGATATATCCTATGAAATGTCTGTACATTCAAAAAAGTATGATGCTCTTTTTTATCAAGCTCCTCTTGTTGTTGATTCTGTTGAGACTGCAAATAAATTGAGAGCAGCTCTTTTAGTCAAATATACAGAAGAGCAATTGGCTAATCCAACAGAAGAAATTAAAAAAGATATTTATGAAACATCTACTTCTTTTGTATTGGATATGATGCTCAAAAAGCCTGTTTGGTTTAGAATTGAAGAATTTGCAGGGAAATATTACATTGCAATGTACTATGATAATGAATACAATAGGGCAAATGGTGAAGATTTATAATTAGATTATGAAAAAGGTATTAATATTTATTGCAGGCGTTGTTATAGGTGCTATTTTAATGCTTGTTATTGCTGCACTTATTGGAAATTCGTCAAATGGAGAATCTTCAAATAATGGAATGACATTCTTTGAGAAAGAAGGGGATTGCATTAGTGAAAATTCTTTTGAGGTCTTTCAAGTTCTTGATTCAGGTGATGCTTTAGCTAATGAGGTAAAAATAGAGTGGGATATGTCTGTTCCAACAGGGGTAACTGTTTTGTTGTTATGTAAGGATGGCAAATCGTATTATGACGACCAAGTTATCAAAGTTTCTGAAGGAAAATGTGCAAAACAGATTGGGACATTCAAATACTCAACAAAGGCAGGTTTTGATAAGACTGTTCCTATTGTAAGCATACTCAATAAATAGGATAAAATAATAAAGAGCGTGTATGAGGGGCATTAATTTGCACCCTTCTGTAAAAATAAAGGCAGCAAGTGAATGTTACTTCAAATGCTGCCTTTCTTCTTATTTAGCTTGTAACAAATTACTAAATACTAGAGGAATACCATTTACAAGTTTTTTTGTAAAGGAAGATGCTAATTATAATCGTAAAAAACAAATAGATAAAAGGGGTAATGCAGCAAAAGAAATAAGAACTTGCTATCCATGCTAAAATAACGCTCCACACAAACCATTGGGTTACTTTCTGAGTTGAGATAAACTTAGGAAGCATGCCGAACTCATTATTAGTACTGTTATTGGTTTCATTATTAGAGTTGTTATTAGTATCGTTATTGCCTTCATTATTAGCCGCCTTATTTTTGTATTCCATAACTTTCCCATATACAAATATTTCAGATGAATTCAGTGAACCAACGGCTTGTTGATTTGGGGATGTTCCAAAGAATGATTTCTCTCTCTCTTTCACGATAAGTATCCAACTATTCATCCATTTATAATGCCCGATAATACTAGCTAACCAACACATAGAAGTAAACCATCCTAAAGTCATAATCAGAAGTGGTAGCCACATACTAAAAAATGTTCCACTATCACAACAAGGATTGCAACGGATATTTTCTAATTGTGAAACAACAGTGTAAAATGCTACAAACAAAGCACCAACGAAAATTGCATAATAGTTAACCCATGTATGATAACGTTGTACATGGAACTGATAGGCATCAATAGACTTTTCATAAGCAATCTGCTTTTTACAAATCTGGTCACAAGTATTTGAATCACACATAAATTATATATTTTAAAATTCAACTTCTTCAATACTTTCAAATTTATTCCAACCACTAGCGTTTCTATAGATTTCAGCACAATTTAAAGGAACATATAGTTTGGAATAATTTGAGAAAGAGCCTGAATCAATATCAGGCGGAGTTACAGCTTTACAATATACAGGAGATAAATCGCTAGGAAATGCAGAATTACCTATTATTTTAATACTTGCGGGAATAGTCAAACTACCACCATCAACATAATAAGTATTTGAAAAGGCTAATTCGCCAACTGATATAACTCCTTCTGGTATTATTAGATTTCCTGTCAATTTATTGCATTCAGCAAACGCACACATTTCAATTGTCGTAACTCCTGTTGGTATTATGAGATTTCCTGTTAGTTTACAATTGATTGAAAGCATAGCTCCCTATTTCTTTTAAAGTTTTGGGAAGTTTTATAGAAGTTAATGTCTTATTTTGAGAAAAAGCATGTCTAGGCAAACTAGTCAAATATACATCCTCTAAATCTAAATTTGAGAGTTTAGGTAAAATGCGTAAAGCAACAATATCATTATCATTAATTGAACCTATAACTTTTAATGTTGTGATAGAATTTTTATCATAACCTTCTAATATCTTAGCTAATGTACCTGCTTCTGATACCCTTATTGTATTTTCTTCCAATGCAGGTTTTAAGGATACATTAATTGCAACCATTATAGTAACTTCCCCATTGGAAACGCTTACTATCACTTGATTGGTAGTAGGTACACTGGCTTTAATAGTGATTGTACCAGAAGTAGTATTCGTTATATCAGTATGTAATGAGTAGCAACCATCATTATTTAGCATTTCAACCTTAATTACGCTTTTGTTGCTTTCACTTTTTATAGTATAATGAACAACTTTAGTTTCATCTACATCAAATTTCAAATCATCTCCTTCTTTGAACGTTATAGATAATTTCCTGTATTTCTGAATAGTTATTACAGTCTCATTTTTAAGAGTAAAGTATACATAATCATCGTCTTGTGTCACTTCTTTGAAAATGGTCTCTCCATTATCAGCAACAACTTTATCTAACTGAATCCAACCAGATTCTTCCCCATAAGAAACCCACCAATAACCATCTTCTATTTTTAATTGGGGAGTAATGCCTGCTTTCCCTTCTTCCCCTTGCTCACCATCAGCACCATCTTTACCTTCTGCTTTAATCATATTACCAGAATTATCTCTAAGCCAGTCTCCATTTAACGTCCAGTAGTATATACCATCAGTATATTGTCTTACAGCAATAATAGGAGTACTACCATCTTTACCATTAGCACCCGTATCTCCTTTGTCCCCAGTTTCTCCTTTATCGCCCTGCTCTCCTTTGTCACCTTTTTCGCCATGATAGATGGTAATTGGCTCGCCTTTGGTGAATGAGATTGTATAGCCTATGACTTTCTCCCCTTCCTTGATTGGAGTAATTTTGGTTATACTGTTGTTGTCTTGTAATGCCTGTACCAGTTTCTGCAAGGAACTGATATTGCCATTCATCTGTTTGCATAATTCTTCCAATGAAGTAACCCTTCCATCCAGTTGGTGGATGCTGTCCCATAAATCATCAGTGTTTGTCTTGCAACTGTAAAATGTGGTAGTCAGCGTTGCAATAACCAAGAAAAAGAATGTCGCCTTTTTCATCATAACCAATAAATAATAATAGCCATTTCACTCCTATAATGGCAGTAATATATTCGTAAAAGAAAGTGTGGAGCAATTAGTCTTCCCATCAGTTCTTGTATAGATTCCAAACCATATCCCTGTTTGGGTAGAACTGCATTGAAACCTTATAACAGGAAGATACTAAACACTTTCATTATAGTATTTGTCGTACAGATATTTAATTGATGTGACAAAGATAGAAATTTTTATTTATATTACTATATAAGAAGCGTTTATTCTTAATGAACCTCAATTTAGACTAAATATCAATACAAGTATAAAATCCTCACTTTTGTATCTAAAGGTCAGATAATCATAAGTCTGCACTTACTCTCTGTAATTGTTGACAATACGTTCTTTTACTAAAAAATATTCCTGTAAAATTAAAGGTAGCAGATGAATTTTACTCCAAGTGCTACCTTTATTGATTGATAATGGTATCTATTCCATTTTGGTAAATGTTTCTGTAAAGTCTGCACTGTCACGATGATTAGGATTATAATCAGGGTCAGTTGGCTGACTGGTTTGCACATTGTCATATTTAACACGAATCGCCAACTTTTCTGCTGTTAAAGATTCAATAATGAGATTGGCATAAGAATCAAAATAACCATAATCTCCATTGGTTTGGCTCACCGTTAATGTGTTACCATTTAAGGTTAATGTTTGGCTACTTCCGTCCATTTGCCATTTTGAACCATAATAGTAATATGCAGCTACAGAATAAGTGTTGTCTGTTAGTTTTTTGATAACTAGTTTCTCGCACTCACCATCACCATTATCGGGATTGTAAGGGTCGCAAGTATAATCCCATTCTTCTCTTTCGGTTTCTTCGTTGCAGCTTTCCCATCCTGCACTACGCACTAATCCCCAAGTTCCCTCTAACTGGCTTACATCAATGTCATCATCGTCATCGCTACAAGCGGTAAAGTTCAAACACAACACAACCATTAACAAGGTCGTTCCAATTAATCTCAATGTTCTCATAATTGATATAAATTTAATCTTGCCAACCTGTTCCCTATAGTTGGCTACTACATACAAAAAAGGTGTGGGAACTATCAGCATATCTGTTCCAAGGTATCGCCAAACACCCACACTACAAATACACACAAGTTGCCCACACCTAGACTATGATATTCTGCTAAATAGCAGGTATATAGCCAAGCATGGGCGTTGTGCATATCCTCGTAGTGTAAAATTTTGGCGAAATTCTGGAACAAGGATAATGCAAAACGCCTTTCGTTAAATAAATATGTTATTCCATTACTGGAACGGCACAAATATACGAAAAGCGTTTGTATTATAACTAAACCTGTGTGTTAAAAACTAAGACAGTCATAAGTATTTAATAATTCCTCTTGCCTTAATCCCAAGTATCTCTTAGTAATTGATACACTGGAATGATTGAATAGCTCCATGAGCTTAACAAGTGCAAGCTCTGAATTATCACTGTTCATATTATAAACCTGTCTGCCAAAAGTCTTTCTAAGAGAATGACACGAAAAATTGCCTATTTGTAGCCTGTATTTTTTCTTAATCTCTTTCAGCATGACATTGATTCTTTGAACTGTGTACACTGTTCCCTTCTGACTTATCAATACAGGTGCATTTATGCCAACTGGATTTATATGCTCATAACAATCTCTAATATGTTGCTGTAGCTGCATATTAATCCTAATTGTCCTTTGCTTCCCTGTCTTAATCTCTGTAATGGTAAATTCTTCCGTATCTAATATCTGATTCCACCTCAAAGCAAGAATATCAGAAATTCTTAGACCTGTGAAGCAACCCAAAGCGATAAGAAGTGACATCTTATAATTACTATCCCTTGCCAACTTTCTTACTAAGTTCATCGCTTCGCTCCATTGCAGATAATCTGCTGTTGTACTTGAATATTTAAGTGACATAACGTTCTGTTTTATAGTGAAACTAATAAAAGTGAATATTATTTTTTAGTTGGAATATCTAACTTGCTGATTATTAACTAAACATTCACTAATAACAGAAGTGAATATTATACTACTGGCTAATAATAGAGAAAGAGTACCTATATATAGTATATAGATACCCTTTCAGTAGTACTATCATCTCTTAGTAAGACAATAGCCAATCAATAGAATATATCCAATTATCATAACTGGATATAATAGCACACTTACAAAGAACGTAGCAATCACAGCAAGTAGATAAAACAAACTCCTCATAGTTTCAGATATTGAGTATTTGACAATCCTATGTATTCTCAAATACCACTAACTAAGAAACCATTGATACTTGTCATCACCATGTAAAGCGGAACATATACCCGTTGCAAGTTCTGTAGCATTATAGGCTCTATCCAAGAATGAATCTATATAGCTGCTCTTATTTGCACCTGTGAGCAAGTTGTAGAACTTCCACATAGACAAATCATTTCCCAAGCTGCCAAAGTTCTCGTCATT
Source organism: Bacteroides sp. HMSC067B03 (assembly GCF_001811315.1). Lineage (NCBI taxonomy): Bacteria > Pseudomonadati > Bacteroidota > Bacteroidia > Bacteroidales > Bacteroidaceae > Bacteroides > Bacteroides sp. HMSC067B03. Next base: position 146,234 of record NZ_KV804357.1, read on the forward strand.
GATATACGCTTTAGCCACATTGTTAACCTGTGTATCAGTAAGCAACATTTTAGGTATATCTTTCTGATAGCCTTGCGGTAGTGATTGATAAAGTCTCATTCTTCCAAGTAGTTGGCAAAACTGATGCTCCGTCATACTGGTATTGCCTAAAGACTGCATCAAATGTATGTGTTTGGCTGCATCGTATTTGTGGAACATTTCCAATACCGCTTGATATAAATCCCTTGTATTGGTAACTTCCAAGCAACTAAGATAACCGTCCGTAGATACACATAGATTTGTACAAACCTTACAAGTAAAGCCAATAAACACTTTAAACCGCTCCGCGCCTTTCTTTGAATAAAGATTGGTATGGTTGTAAGCTCTGACACCGCCAATAGTAAGTGTTAGCCTGTTACCGTGTACTGTCTCATAGATAGTAGGAACTTCAATAACAAAAGCGCACCTCTCGTAATAGATAGTCTTATCACTTTCTAATAACTGATTGGCTGGCTTATGTATTGCTTCGGGAATCCTACCTTTGATTACATGAGAAACACGAATATCTGGCGATTCAATTTGTTCACCGCTAAAGAATGTATTGGTTGCATCCTGTACCGCTTCAATGAAAGCCACATGAGATAATGTAGCTTCGTTGTCCTTTGCGAATACGGGTATAATACAATCATTCCTTAGATGTTCCAAACTGGCTTCAATCGTATTGGCTTCAATGAATAGAGGTCGTTTCTGCTTAATAATTGGCTCTTCAATTATTACCGCTTCTTCTGCATATTCACCAAAGTTTCTACTAGTTCTTTGTACTGGCATAATCTGTAATGTTGATTCCATAATCTGTAATTTATTAAGTTAATATTAGAAATTCCTCTGTCTGAAAGCTAAGCAAGCCACAATCAGTATTAATAATCCAATAAAGAACTGTGGCACTAAGACTATTGGCACAATTAGAATTATTCCAAACGTCAATAAAATCTTTAAATTCTCCATACGCATAATAATAGATTAGTAAATAGTGTATTTAAGGACAAAATGAGGGCTTAACATGAAGTTCTTTCTTATCACTTATCTTTGTGCATCTTTATATGTAGACATATACAAATCGTTGATAAGTCCGCACATTTAAGAAGTTCAAAAGGTTTGTGGGCTGAATGGCAATTCATGTTATCCTTTCATTTTTCCTAATGATTGGTATGGGGGTGTAGAGTAGTTACACCGCTATAGAGTGCATAATATATACCTCATGCTCACTGTCTGACTAATAAATCCATTTTATCAAAGCATAGTATCTCAATAAAATGGATTTTCTAAAATTAAAGAGAGGGGAATAATAGTAGGTATTCTATCTATATGCCCCAATAAGTACTGTGTTTTTTATTTTGATTTAGAACAGTTTGGCTTAGTTCTTTTCCAATAAATGTACTATATTTGTGTGTTAGATATTAAATGAGTTCTTATTACATAAGGGAAAGCAATAAATGAAACTAACAGACAAAAGATTGTGGTGGTTTGAAGGCATAATGTTAATATGCGGTATCTTATCTTCATATTTGTATGCTTTGAATTTTGGTATATGTATTTCACAAATACCAAGCATTGTTGTATTCTATACATTAAGTTGCTTACTAGGTAGTATAATAGCTTGGAAAGTTTATAAAAATAATGGTGTTTGGAAACTGCTCTGTTACGTTTTCTTGTTCTCCACCATTATATATTGTACTATCGACATGATACTAAGGGTTGTATATCCCAATCCCTATGGAAATTTATTTATGTTATTTGCAAACGGACTTCTTTATTGGTGCTTGTGTTCCATATTTCCAATAATTATTCTTGTATTTGGGGCTAAAAGAATCTTAAGGCTATGAAACTAACTGATAAAAATATCTGGAAGTATGAGGGTATAATATTACTTTGTTGTATAATTGCGATGTTACTTCATCCTCTTTCATTCATGGAAATTACTTGGCTGATAGAGGGTTCTGTTATTCCAACCTATCTATGCTCATACTTATTGGGTAGTATTATTGCATGGTTATTTTACAAAGGTAATTCTTGGTGGAAGTTGGCTTTACTTACATTTTTCTCCATAAACATTTTGTTCACATGTTTAATGCAAATAGAAGTCTATGACTGTGGGGATGCAATGACATGGCTCATGTTTACAACAATGAATATTTTTAATACATTGCTATCTGCTGTATTAATATGTGGGTGTTGTTACTATATCCAAAAACGATATAATATATGGAATTAACGGGTAAAAGATTCTGGATATTAGGATTACAATTGATAGTTATTGTATCAATCCTGTCATGTACAACAAAGAAAATAAGCTCTCCTGTTGCTTTAGGGAATATATTTACACCTGCGTTTTTTCAAACAGAGGAATACTTATCTGTAATAGACTATTTAGGTAAGAACTTGTGTTTACAGGATGAAATGGAACGATATACATACAAAATTTGTGTAAAGATTGATAGTTTGGGATTTGTTAAACAAACTACGTTAATAGACGTAGTTCAACATTCGCATAATGATTCTATTTTATTATATACACTACTCAATATGCCCCAATGGCAACCTGCTAAAGAAAACGGTAAGAATATTCATTCGTCTGTTAAATTTCTCTTGCACTTATCTCCAAATCACTAAAAATAAGTATGAATTGTTATTTTAGGGGATTAATAGATTAAATATTTCACTTTATCAAAGCATAAACTCTAAATAAAAAACACTTCCTCAATAAAAGGGGGGGGGATGAATTTCAGGTACCTATATTCTTGGGTGGGGGATATACATAAAAAGCCCCAAACCTGATTAATGGTTTGGAGCTTTATTCTTGTCCTGTTCTGTCATATTGGTAGATTCTTATTCAAAGGTAAATATCATCTTGCCAAGTTCATAGCCACTAACAGTTTTTCCATCTATCTTCCTGCTTGCCTTCTCCACATTATAGAGAGTACAATTCTCTATCAGGGTAGCTTTGGGGGATAACTTGATTCCCAATCTGCCAAACTCATCCTTCAATTTGCTTTTCAAATCCTTATTGCTGATAAAGCCAGGTTGATATATAGCCAAGAAAACTTTATCAACTTGTTTCTTGTCCTCTACAGCTTTTAGCATCTTCTCCCTGTTCCATCTAAGAGTATTCATTTCAGATTCCTTCAAATATCTTTTGATTAGTGGAAATTCTGGATATTCCTGTTCATAAGATTCAGAAGGGGAATCCAGATAATCTTTTAGTAATTGCTCATAACTGACAGTCATAGCCTTTGCCAGTTTTATGTTGAAATCTTTCCATTTATTCTGGTTGGTAAGCTCAAATTTCTCTGATTGCATAAAACTGTCCCTGATGCTGATTCCATCCTTGTATGTCTTCCTTAGTGCCTGCTTATAAATGAAGGATTGTTTTTTCAGATTGTTATACACCATCCTGCCATTAATGATGGAGACCAGTTCAGTGTCTAGGCTCATCCTCTTAATATAGGTCTGTCTCTCTTCCTTATCCAACTTGCTCCATCCGCTTAGTAACTTGTCAGCTTCCTTCTCCTTATCCTGCATCACCATTTCAAACTCTTCATCGCTTATAACATTCTTATTGGTGGAGAACAGATGGACTATTACATTCCTAAAGATGTTCTGGTATTCATCATTGATTCTGATTCTGCCTGCTATCTGTTCCATAGTAGTACTTATATCCACCAAAGTCTGTGTTCTGTATGCGTCACTGGCTACTATTATCAGCCCGTTATTGGTGAAAAGGTTGCATCCCTGAAAGCATTTCTTTGTAAAGAAATTAATCTTCTTATTGGGACTACTGACTGATTCAATCTGGTATTCGCCCAACAGTTTGTTATTTCTAATCCTGTCAGCACAGCATATTTTTACATCATTTGGATTCAGCTTCAACGTATCTGCTATCTGCTTGATACTGGTCACAGAATTGATAAAAATATATAGTTCTTCCACTTTGCTGACATTGCCGTTTATGTCTGGGAGTGATATGCCTTCATCCAAAAATATCTGTATGAATCTAGCCAGTCCTTTGGTTAATTGCGTGACCTTGTATCTGATAGGGGTTATTTTCGTCACTCCATTCCATTGGACTTTGTAATGTGGAAGCTGTTTCAGGAAATCTATCTCAAAGTCAAGGTCAATTGGAGTGGCAGACAGAAAAGAATAATGCCTGAACTTCTGTATTTCTTCCATCAAGCCGTTAATTGCATCATATCTGAAATCCATGTCTTCCAAGATTAAATGGTATTCATCTACCAAGACTTTCCACCCTTCTGTACTGCTCAACCATCCAATTAATTTGGGCAGACTGTCATAGGTCACAGCTATCTTATATGTGGTATTGTTTTTGATATATTTCCTGAACTGGTATTCTCTTACACCACCATAACATTTGAATACTTCATACCTGTTATTCTTATCTGCTGCTATGCTATCCACCAAGTCCTTGAACGGACATACGATAATATAGTTGCTACTGCAATTTGCAGCCACATAAGTGCCACCTACATCTGTCTTTGTCTTGTTTACGATGCCAAAAGGAATACCATCTTTAAATCTTTCTAATTCGCCCAAATATCGGGCATTGCCACCATTAATGATTTCTTGTTTCATTGTGTTTAGATTAACTTAGATTTATAAAATTGTAATCTGTGTATTTGAAATATCTGACTTTAGATTAAGTTTAAGTAGGGTTATTTTTTTCTTCCTATATAGGGACGCTTTGAAGAAAAACTCGTCCATAAGAATAAAATAATAAGCGTATTACTACGCCTATTACTTTACCGCTGACTTAGCATAGTCAAGCAATCTAAATGTTATGTCTTGTATTATATCGTTTATGGCGGAAGCGTCTTTTAAAACTTTAGTTTAAAAGTTTTATGAAGAAAACACCTCTTATTATGTTAGCTTGGCAACAGGGTTAGAACTAAAAAATCATTCCTGTTCCTGTTTATGATGCGGTAGGTAGATTGTGTAGGTCTTGCCTTGAACCATTTTGCGCTTTTTGATGTATCGGTCAGTAGCCCAAAGTCCAATGTGCAGCCTTGTGTCCTTGATACCGTGCTCTAGTGCCACTTTACGAATGTCTGCGTAGGTCAGTTCTTTCATTTGAAGTAGATTTAGGTTTGTAGTGGTGAATCTGGGTGACGAGAAACTCGGTCATTTCTGACTTTCAATCACATTGCAAAGGTATAAAGTCCCGACCGCATCACCAAACAACAAGTCGAAATTGTGGAATATTTGAGTTGAGGATGCGATAATGCAAAAATTCTCCCCATAGCCGTAGCTGTTCGGGGAGAATATGATGTTCAGGCTTACCAGAAGCCTTGATTTCCTAAAAAACTTGTCAGCCCTTGTTTCTTTTATCCAATAAGGCTGTAGTGATTTCTTTTATATTGGTGAATCTTTCATTATCCAACAAGCCTATTTCCAAAGCCTTATTGATAAACTGCATAATTGCATCCTTACTGATACCAATCTTAACACACTTGATAATCATTTCTCTAAAACTGTCATACAAATCTGACTGCTTCCCAACAGATAACTGTTTCACATATTGTTTTGCCACATCAGAATCAGGAGTGGAAGATTGGGAGAATTTTTCTATCTCGCTTATAAGGGACGTGATTTCATTGTCATAGCTACACAGTTTCCCATTTTTCAAATGACCTACCTGTGATTGTAGTTCAACAGCCTTATTGATTTTAGATGCAAAAAATTGAGTGTCTAACAGAGTATCGAAGGTGATATTATTAGTTACATCGTTCGTAGGCTTTACTTCATTGAGAGAATTTGTCTCCACCTTGCCCATACTAAAAATATCACCATCTAATTTTTTCTTAAAAGCGGTAGATACCTTTTGGGCTTTATCCTTATTGCTTAAATGGGAATATACTTTATCAATCATCTTTGTATCTTCATGTCCTGTTGCTATTATTATGGTTTCTTTTGGAATATCCCTTCTACACATTATAGTAATGAATGTATGTCTAGCCGTATGGGTATGGACTAATTCAAATAAAGGTTTTACTTGTTTGCCATCCTTATCCTCAAAAGTGACTGGAGTATTTAAACCTGCTTCTTCTGCAATTATTCTTAACTCTGCATTTAGATTGGAGTTGCTTGGTTTATAATATTTCAGTTCTGTGTTTTGATATTTAGATATGATTTCTTTTGCCAATGGGGTTAATGGTATTATAGCTCTTGCTTTTGTCTTTTGCTGTATTATAGATATTGTATCTTCCTCTTCATCTTTTTCGTTATCGCCATTGAAGAATTTCTGCATATCTCCAACACGCTGACCAACTAAACATTGCAGTACGAATAAATCTCTTATTTCAGTACGTTTTCTTACTTGTAATTCTGTTCCTGTTATTGGGTAATCATATAATTGTTTTAGTTGTTCTTCTGTTAATGTGACTTTTTTATTACTGGCTAGCTCTTTATTAGATTCATCTTTTACAAATTCAAAGCTGTTCAAGTTGCTATCATACCACGTGAAGGGAATATCCACTCTTTTACTAACTTTCTTCAATAACGGAAATAGAGTATTCTGAATGATATTCCTTATTGTTACACTACCTCTTCCATTATCAACTAAATATTTTTGATAGCCCTCAAAGGTGTTTAAATTCATGGATTCCCAAGTGTCAGAGATATTATTTTCTTTTAGATACCTCTCAAATTTGCCAACATTTAATTTTTGTTGTTCTTTAGTACTAGATGCTGCCTGTTTAGCATCTATAATTTCTTTCATTACAGTCGTTGCTGACTTCTTCTTAATCTCTGTAGTCATTGTATTTTTATATATGCGTGTTCTTAATATGGTTATACTGTTATCAATATCAGTAGGGTGTTCACAAAGATAATGCTTAAATTCTAAGAACATATCTTTTAGCTCTGATAATCTATCATTGGCTATAGTATTATTATTGTTGTCTAATTTTGACAAACGTGCGTTGACATACGCTTGTTGTTTTCTTATATTCCAGTGTTCTGGATATACTTTAACTCCCGTTGAGAGCTTTACTTGTTTGTTATTGAGATATACAACCAAATATATATTGGTTGGTTTATTTGCTTTGGGTTGTCTTAAATTGAAATTGCATTGCATTTGGTTAATGAAAATTTGCCTTCCCATAACTTTGTTCTTAAAATTGGTTCTTAAATTCTGTTCTTAATTTGTGTTCTTGAAAGGTTATTCTCTGTAATTGCAACTTATTTCCAACCTGTTACAAATATGCCTGCAAACAATTTGTGCATTTCCAAGAAAAGAATTACTTTTGCTCAAAATATTCAGCAATGTGCAATTAGTATAACCTATGACCGTATCAAAAACGAAAGCCAAGTTAGTAGACGTTGCCCGCCAGCTCTTTGCAAAGATGGGGGTGGAGAATACTACGATGAATGATATCGCTCTTGCTTCGAAAAAAGGTAGAAGAACACTCTATACCTATTTTAAAAGTAAAGATGAAATTTATCTGGCTGTTGTAGAATCGGAACTGGATATCTTGTCGGATATGATGAAACGGGTGGCCGAAAGAGATATGTCGCCGGACAAGAAAATGCTGGAGATGATTTATACCCGGCTGGATGCAGTTAAAGAGGTAGTTTACCGAAATGGAACTTTGCGGGCCTATTTCTTCCGTGATATATGGCGGGTGGAAAAGGTTCGTAAGAAGTTTGATGCGAAAGAAATACAACTTTTCAAAGCAGTATTATTGGAGGGGCAGGCTAAGGGTGTCTTCCACATTGACGATGTAGAAATGACAGCCGATTTGATACATTATTGCGTAAAGGGGATTGAGGTACCTTACATCCGCGGTCATATAGGGGCTCATCTGGACGAAGAAACTAGAAATAAATATGTGTCCAACATTGTGTTTGGCGCACTGCATAGAACAGAAATTTAATTAAATAACTTTTAGTATGGGATTATTAGACGGAAAAACAGCCATTGTAACTGGTGCCGCTCGTGGTATTGGCAAGGCTATCGCTCTGAAGTTTGCTGCCGAAGGTGCAAACATTGCATTTACTGACCTTGTCATTGATGAAAATGCAGAAAATACAGCTAAAGAACTTGAAGCAATGGGAGTAAAAGCCAAAGGCTATGCTTCGAATGCAGCCAACTTTGAAGATACTGCAAAGGTCGTAGAAGAAATCCATAAGGACTTCGGACGTATCGATATTCTGGTGAACAATGCCGGTATTACCCGTGACGGTCTGATGATGCGCATGAGTGAACAGCAATGGGATATGGTAATCAACGTGAACCTGAAGTCTGCGTTTAACTTCATCCACGCTTGTACACCTGTTATGATGCGTCAGAAAGCTGGTAGCATTATCAACATGGCATCTGTAGTGGGTGTTCACGGTAATGCAGGACAGGCTAACTATGCTGCTTCCAAAGCTGGTATGATTGCATTGGCTAAGTCTATTGCGCAAGAACTGGGTTCTCGTGGTATCCGTGCCAACGCTATTGCTCCGGGATTCATCCTGACAGATATGACTGCGGCTCTTTCTGACGAAGTAAGAGCTGAATGGGCAAAGAAGATTCCTTTGCGTCGTGGTGGTACTCCTGAAGATGTGGCAAACATCGCTACCTTCCTGGCATCAGATATGTCTTCTTACGTATCGGGGCAGGTGATTCAGGTAGATGGTGGTATGAACATGTAATCGAACAGCATGACTGTTGTATACGAAGACAACCATATAATTGTAGTCAACAAGACCGCTTCCGAGATTGTCCAGGCAGACAAGACGGGAGATACACCGCTTTCGGAGACTGTAAAACAGTATTTGAAAGAGAAGTATCAGAAACCCGGAAATGTTTTCCTCGGTGTGACACACCGGTTGGACCGCCCCGTAAGCGGTCTTGTTATTTTTGCCAGAACGAGTAAGGCACTCACCCGACTGAACGAGATGTTCCGTTCCGGTGAGGTGAAGAAAACCTACTGGGCAGTGGTGAAGAATGCCCCCAAGGAGCCGGAAAATGAATTAGTGCATTATTTGGTACGTAACGAGAAGCAGAACAAGAGTTTTGCTTATGATAAAGAAGTGCCGAACAGTAAGAAAGCAATTTTAGATTACCGGCTGATCGGACATTCGGAGAATTATTATCTGCTTGAAGTAGATTTGAAAACCGGACGTCATCACCAGATTCGTTGCCAATTGGCAAAGATGGGATGTCCCATTAAAGGTGACCTTAAATATGGCGCTCCACGTTCCAATCCAGATGGCAGTATTTGTCTGCATGCACGGAAGGTACGATTCATCCATCCAGTGTCTAAAGAGCTGATAGAGCTTGTGGCCCCTCTTCCCGAAGGAAATTTATGGAAAGGATTTGAACTGCTTTAGCCAGTACAAGTCCTTTTTCTTTTGCCAAAAGAGTAAATATCCCTGCCATCCCTATGGTAAACTCTGGCGACAGCCTGATAGTTTCGGAATAGATTCTATATTTGCATCATAAAAACTTTTATTTAATTAAATTATACCATGAAGCAAATTCTATATCTGTTACTGGGATGCCTCATTCCTTTCCAGTTTCTAACGGCAAAAATGTATTCTTCACCGGAAAGAACTCCGGTTGATTATGTAAATCCATATATCGGAAATATCAGTCATTTGCTGGTACCCACTTATCCGACGGTTCATTTGCCTAACAGTATGTTGCGTGTATATCCCGAACGGGAGAATTTTACCGGAAATACAATTAACGGACTACCGCTGATAGTGACCAGTCACCGGGGAAGTTCGGCTTTCAATCTGAGCCCTTATCAGGGAGAATTACAAAAGGCAGGCAGCATTATACAATATGGATACGACAATGAAGTTATCAAGCCTTATTATTATAGTGTTGATCTGGATGATGACGGGATGTATGTTCAGTATGCTCCTTCCCACCAGTCCGGTATTTATCAGATAGACTTTTCGCAGACAGACAAGCCTGCTTATCTGATCTTTAACACTCGCAACGGAGAATTAAAAACAGACGGAAAGTCAATCAGCGGTTATCAGAAACTGGGTAACCATACACAAGTTTATATTTATCTGGAAACAGATCAACAGCCTTTGAAGATCGGTACTCATCAGGGGGCAGTTATTCGCACTACAGATAAGTCTACGCAAGGACATAATGCTTATTATATACTGGAATATCCGAAGGGAACAGCCTCTGTACTGCTTCGCTATGGTGTATCATTTATTTCTTCCGAACAGGCAAAACAAAATTTGCGCCGTGAGATCAAGAACTACAACTTGCAGGCTGTAGCCGATAAGGGACGTTCGGTATGGAATGAGACATTGGGAAAGATTTTTGTAAAGGGAGGTACGGAAAACGAGAAAACAGTATTTTATACTTCTCTTTATCGTACGTATGAACGCATGATTTGTATTTCTGAGGATGGCAGATATTTTAGTGCTTATGACGGGCAGGTACATGATGACGAAGGCATTCCTTTCTATGTAGACGACTGGATTTGGGATACTTATCGTGCCACTCATCCGTTGCGTCTCATCATTGAAACGGAAATGGAGAGCAATATGGTAAATTCATTGATTCGCATGGCGTATCAGATGCAACCCAACTGGATGCCTACTTTCCCGGAAATCAATGGTGACAGCCGTCGTATGAACTGCAATCATGGTGTGGCGACGGTGCTTGATGCGTATAATAAGGGAATGCGCTCATTTGATCTGGCAAAAGCCTATCAAGTCTGTAAAGCTGCCATTACTGAAAAAACACTGGCTCCCTGGTCGTCCAAACCTGCCGGAGTATTGGATCAGTTCTATAAAGACCATGGATACTTTCCCGCACTTGCCGTAGGTGAGCAAGAAACAGTGCCCGAAGTGCATTCGTGGGAAAGACGACAGCCGGCAGCGGTTACTCTGGGAACAGTGTATGACGAGTGGTGTCTGGGAAATATCGCCCAAGCTTTGGGAGATAAAAAAGAGGCAGACTATTTCTTGAAGCGAAGCCTGAACTATCACAAGATATTTAATAAAGAAACCTGTTTCTTCCATCCGAAAGATTCGTTTGGAAACTTTATCCAGCCATTTGATTATCGCTATTCCAGCGGAGTAGGCGGACGCGATGCGTATGATGAAAATAACGGTTGGGTGTATCGGTGGGATCTTCCTCACAATGTAGCCGATCTGGTGAATATGATGGGTGGAAAGGAGCGTTTCGTAGAAGAACTGGAACGAATGTATAGTACTCCTTTAGGGAAAGGACGACCGGATTTTCATCATCAGTTTGGTGACCATACGGGTAATGTCGGTCAGTTCTCGATGGGAAATGAACCTGCCATGCACATTCCTTATCTTTATAATTATGCCGGACAACCTTGGCGTACTCAAAAGCGGGTGCGTAACTTGTTGACGCAATGGTTCCGCAATGATCTGATGGGTATTCCCGGGGATGAAGACGGAGGCGGATTGACTTCGTTCGTCGTCTTCTCGATGATGGGATTTTATCCGGTTACTCCCGGTCTGCCGATGTATGTGATTGGAAGCCCGGTATTTGAGAATCAGACTATTCGGTTGAGTAACGGAAAAACTTTTCAGATCGTGTGCCGGAATTATTCACCGGAAAATAAGTTTATTCAGTCGGCAAAGCTGAATGGAAAGGTATGGGATCAGTCATGGTTCAGCCACGAAGACCTCATGAAGGGTGGAGTATTGGAATTTGTGATGGGTAAACGTCCGAATAAAGCCTGGGCTGCCGGAGACGATGCCGTTCCGCCTTCCTTTGCGATGTAATTGGAAATTCTAACTAAATAAGAAAGATACAGATGAACACATTTAAACTATTAATGGCTGCTTCCTGTTTTTTGGCTATGACAACGAGCGGAGTGGCGAAACAGGACTATTCAAAGAGTGAGGGATTGCTACAGTATGTCGATCCCTATATCGGTTCCGGTTTTCACGGGCACGTATTTGTCGGTACGAGTGTCCCTTATGGTATGGTACAACTCGGACCTAACAATATTCATAAAGGCTGGGACTGGTGTTCGGGATATCATTATTCCGACAGCATCCTGATTGGTTTCTCACATACGCATTTAAGCGGTACGGGATGTACTGATCTGGGGGATATTCTGATTATGCCTCTCAATGAGATCCGTACTCCCAGAGGCAATCAGGACGATATACGTGATGGATATGCGTCGAAATATTCGCATGATAATGAGATAGCCCGTCCGGAATATTATTCCTTACTTTTGGACAGGTACAATATCAAGGCCGAACTGACTGCTACTGACCGGGTAGGCTTTCACCGTTACACCTATCCGGAAGGGAAACCGGCTTCCATACTGATTGACCTGCGCGAAGGCAACGGTTCCAATGCTTATGATAGCTATATCCGTAAAGTGGATGATTATACAGTGGAAGGCTATCGCTATGTCAGAGGATGGAGCCCGTCCCGAAAGGTATACTTTGTACTGAAGAGCGATCAGAAGATAGAGAAATTTACTGCTTATGATGATAATACACCCAAACCCTGGGACCAGCTGAAGGTTGAATCGGTGAAAAGTGTACTGACTTTCGGCCATGTGAAGGAAGTGAAGATTAAAGTGGCTATTTCCTCCGTCAGTTGTGAGAATGCAGCGATGAACCTGCAAGCTGAACTCTCTCACTGGGACTTCGACAAAGTAGTGAAGATGAGCAGCGAACGTTGGAACAAGCAACTGGAAAAGATGACCGTAGAATCAGATGACGAGGCTGCCAAACGTGTCTTTTATACCGCACACTATCACACGATGATCGCTCCGACGCTGTATTGTGATGTCAATGGTGAGTATCGGGGGATGAATGATATGATTTATACAGACCCGAAGAAGGCGAACTATACGACTCTCTCCCTGTGGGATACCTATCGTGCTCTGAATCCTCTGATGACTATCACCCAACCCGAGTTGGTAGACGATGTAGTCAATTCAATGCTTTCTATTTATAGGCAACAGGACAAACTTCCTATCTGGCCTTTGATGAGCGGTGAAACAAATTGTATGCCGGGGTATAGCTCTGTTCCGGTGATTGCAGATGCTTACCTGAAAGGATTTACCGGATTTAATGCGGAAGAAGCCTTGACAGCAATGAAAGCGACAGCCACTTATGAAAGGCAGAATGGAGTTCCTTATGTGCTGGCAAAAGGATACATTCCTGCAGATAAAGTTCACGAAGCCACTTCTATCGCTATGGAATATGCAGTAGATGACTGGGGAATTGCCGCTATGGCACAAAAGATGGGAAAGACGGCTGATTATGAAACATTCTCAAAACGTGCTCATTACTATAAGAACTATTTCGATTCTTCTATCCACTTCATTCGTCCGAAACTGGAGGATGGTTCCTGGCGTACTCCTTATGATCCGGCACGTTCTATTCATGGAGTCGGTGATTTTTGCGAGGGTAACGGATGGCAATATACTTTTTTTGCTCCGCAAGATCCTTATGGATTGATTAGCCTGTTTGGCGGTGACAAACCGTTTACTTCCAAGCTCGACAGTTTCTTTACGAACAATGACAGTATGGGTGAAGGCGCTTCCAGCGACATTACCGGTCTTATCGGACAATATGCACACGGCAATGAGCCGAGCCATCACATTGCCTATCTCTACACCTATGCCGGTGAGCAGTGGAAAACGGCTGAAAAAGTTCGTTTCATCATGAGTGACTTCTATACAGACCGGCCGGATGGCATTATCGGTAATGAAGATTGTGGACAAATGTCTGCCTGGTATCTTCTTTCGGCTATGGGATTCTATCAGGTAAACCCGTCTGACGGTGTATTTGCTTTCGGAAGCCCGCGTTTTAAGAAGATAGAGGTGAAAGTGCGTGGAGGCAAAGTGTTTACAGTAGAGGCTCCCAATAATAGTGAAGAAAATATCTATATCCGGAAGGTTTACTTGAATGGCAAACCTTACCATAAAAGTTATATTACATACAATGATATAATCAACGGCAGTACCTTGAAGTTCGAGATGGGTAAAAAGCCGGATAAAAACTTTGGCAAAGCTTCTGCTAACCGGCCAATTGTTTTGAATAAATAGGAGGAAGAAGTTTTTTTAGGGTAAGTGTAAGTATTGGTTAGGATGATTAACGCCTTCAACTTATTAGCGAAAGCTTATATTTGAAGGCGTTTTTCTTATTTATAGGAGATACGGAACTAAAAAGAAGAAAGTCTGTTCTTAACTGAACAGACTCTCTTTTTGGTTGGGTATGGAGGTATTAGTATACCTCCAATTCATAGATTCTTGCAGCCTTCAGACTGTTGTTCTGTGTAGACTGTGTTACCAATAGTCTGACGTAACGTACTGAAGTCGGCTTAAATTGGCGAACTACCGTATTCTTCTTGTTATTACTCAGCTCATCAATTGTTTTCCATTCTTCGTCCGGACTGTTTTTACCTTGTAAGAAACAAGTATGGGTGATGAAGACACTGCCTTCGTTTCCGGCATTCACTAACTTCCATCCACGAATCGTCTGTTCTTTTCCGAAGTCAAAGTCAATGTAGTTGGGAGCCGTGTTTGTGTCGCACCATTTAGTCTTTACATCACCGTCTGTGGCATATTGGGCGGCTTCGTCTGCATTAGTCTCACCGGAACATTTAATCAGCTTGGCCTGTTTCAGCAGATTCGTTTTAGCCGTGGCTTCTTCTCCGTTACCAGCTTTCAGAGCTGTGCGGAACAATTCCGAAGCCGGAGATATGGCAGGATACTTTTCGTTGACCAGTGTTGCGGCAAATAATACGATAGAAGAGTTGTCCGGCAACGTGACTGTAGTAGCTCCTTTAGGAATATCCATACCAAATTTGAACATATATGTGAACTCGTAGGCTTCGTCTTTATCGGCAGAATGGCGATGGGTACCGACATAAGCAATCTCAGCATCTTTCAGGAAACCTTCCGTATGTCCCAGATGTTCCCACTGGCCGATGAATCCGGTGTATGAAGGTACGGTGACTTCCTGCGAGTTGTTACCGATACGGAAAGTCGCAGTAGCATCTTCGCCGGCAGAAGCTGCCAGGAAATAGATACGGTTGTATGAATGTCCGGTCGGTAATTGAAGCACATTGCCTTTACAAGTCAGTCCATTCGCTATTTCTTTCTCTCCCAGGCGGAAAGAAATGCCATCAGCTTCCAGAATGGAGTCGGGGAGAAGTTCTGCTGCGTAACTGTTGCCCGACTCGAAGTTTCCTTCGTGGCGGAAAGCATTCCAACTGAAGCATTTGCGGTCATAATCCAGCGGCAGACAGGCATATTGCGGAGTCTGGACAGTTGCTTTCTTCTTCAGTTTCACTTTAAATGTCTGTATGCTGTAGGGTTCGATAGATACATTCAACTGATTTTTGTTGAAGTCTGCGCTTCCTATTTCTTTTTCCGTACCGTCTGCAAGCACTGCCTGCTCTATTTCACCGGCAAAGGTGATGGCTGCCTGCTGGGCAGTTGCGCCTCCGGTTTCATATACGCGTACTACATATTCATCCGATACTTCCGCTTTTTTCAGTGCTTTGATGACAACCCGGTCATTGCTTGAACGGACGAAAGCGAATTCCTTGCCTAGTGTTCCGGCATGTTTCGGACTGCTGAAAGCTTTGATCGGTTGATTCAGAATTTCCGCTTTAATGGCGGTGGCAGGTTTGTCCAGTGCTCCGTCATGTCCTGTGATACTATAGGTAAATGTATGGAAACCAAAATCCTGACGGTCCTGATAAGCATAATTACCTTTAGTTTCGGGAGTATGAAGCAGAGTCAGGCGGATGGTATTATGATCCGGTTTATCCCATCCATATTTACTGTCGTTCAGGATAGATACGCCGTAACTGTTATTTTTATCTGTCAGGTCTGCCCATTGCTGTGCGTACACTTCATAAGCGGTCTGTACATTATTTCCTCTTTCCACGCTGCCGATTCCCAGATCGTAGGTTGCCTTTTCATTTTCTATATTCAAAGGAAATTCCGCTTTCAGTAAGGTGTTTGTTGACTGCCAGTCTATTTCATTGTAGAAGTCTATGCGGTCGGCACGGCTGCCTTCGTAGAGGCGGATATATTGTTTGAAGAGTGATTTGCCATACTTCTTCTCGATACAAAGCGCTTTCCGGAGTGCTCCGTTTTCCACTAAAGTGACTTTAGCGTCATCTGTGATTGAGACAGGCTCACGATCAATCGTTTCTTTCAGAATTTCCCAGGCCGGCCATGAATACGACTTGTTTTCGGTGAAGAGTGCCAGACGAATTGCTTTTCCGTCTTTCACGAGTTCTTTGTTGTTACGTTTATCGGTCAGCGAGATGATGTCTCCGTTTTTATCCAGTGTAATCTTGTAAACAGAGTTTTCAATGGCAGAAGCAGGTGAGGGAGTTATTGTCTTTTCCGATCCCCCGTTGCGGACATCGTAGACTGCATAACCGTTTGCCGGCAATGATGCTGCAACCAATATGTGAGCGCGTCCGTTTTCGTAGCCGATCAGTTGAGAAGCGACTTTCTTGCCCTGCGCATTGTATACAGTGAATCCTTTCGGAGCTTTGGGTTGTTCAAGGATGATCTCAGTCAGGTCGGATACGGGGAAAGCATTGGCGTTATAAAGAATGACAGGCGTTCCTTTCACACGTGTATCCATCTGCCCGGCAATGGCGTTGACGGAAGAAGTCAGCACTTGTGAGAATTGCTTCAGAGAGATCAGTTCATCGTTCCATGAGAATTCATAGGCACGGGGAATACTCGTTCCTGTCAGGTCATCATGGAATTGATGGAAGATGAAGCGTTTCCATGCTTCCGTCAGTGTATGTTGCGGGTAGCTGGCTGTACCCAACCATTCGGCAGCGACCGCCGCTCTTTCTGCTGCATCGCCCAGCTGTTCGTTTTGTCGGTTGTACAACTTCATGGCTGCCTGCGAAGTGTAGCAACCTGTTCCGTGAACATCCATCAATAATTCTCCGTCGAATACAGGCAATTCGGGGTGGTTATTGAATGGCAGATAATCTTTATACAACTGATCGCTGGTGGCGCTGATCACTTCCACCGGTCCGTCGCCCTTGATTCCTTGCTCTACAGAACGTACCGAACCCAATGTCGGTGAACCGCCGATATCTCCTGTTCCATAGTAGCGATAGACCGTATTCAGCGGAGTACGTTTGGCCAATCCTTCCAGATATTTGTTCTTCGAGAGGTCTTCGTTGTTCCATCTGCGTCCGTAGTCGTACCCGTGGGCTAACATTACCTGTTTGCCATCGATACCCTTCCAGAGGCCGATAGTAAATGGATGTTTGCTTTTTCCATAAAAGGGATGATTGCGCCAGTCCAGTTTCTGTGAAGAAAAACCAATCAGTCCGCAGTGTGCGGCAATGGTAGGAAGTGTCCATCCGAATCCGAAGCAGTCCGGCAGGAAGATGTCCGTTCCTTCTTTTCCAAACTCTTGCCGGTAGTACGTCTGTCCGAGCATGATGTTGCGGATGGAGGCTTCGACGGAAGGAACCAATACATCGCTGGCTTCCCAGCTGCTTCCGGCAATGTGCCAGCGTCCTTCTTCGATGAATTTCTTCATCTCTTCGTACTGCTCGGGATAGTATTCTTTCATCCAGGCATATTTCACTCCCCCTTCAAAGTTGAAAATGTATTCCGGATATTTCTTTAGCAGAAATAAGTTCTGACTGATGGTATTCCATACATATTCGTTGATTGTTGTCTGGATGTCCCAGTTCCACTGGGTGTCGAGGTGGGCGTCCGACACCATATAGGCTTTCACCTTTTTCCCGGAGGCATCGTTTTGTGCATAGCCGCCTCCTGCCAAAACAAGGGCGAGGGCTACGGCAATTACTTTTTTGTTCATCATGGTTTATTTTAACAAGTTTAGTAGTTTACAAATTGGTTCTTATTCAATATGTTTACAAATGTAGTGATTCGGAAATGGATATCTGTTCTCTGTCGTGACAATATTTAAGCAAATGTATATTGGCAGGTCAGAGTACTGGCTGATCAGTTAGAGTATAACGTAATTGTTTGTATATCACTGGATAACGTCTCAGTCTGTACAATTAAAGTACATATTGTGGCAGAGATGATAAAAGGAGCTGCAAGGAATGAACAATCCGTATTCATTTTGAATTGTAAATTCCTTGCGGCTCGTATCCAATCAAACAGAAAGAGTCTGTGAAATGTTAGGGCAGCGGATCTGCGGCGGCAGGTTTCTTCGGATTGTAAATGGCCGTACCTACTTTGGAGTCTGCGCAACCATAATACAGATACCATTTGTCCTTGTAATAAACCATTCCTTCGATGAACACTGTTCCGTCTACATACTGGCCGCTCTTTTCGAAACTATCCATCGGGCGGAAGAACGGTTCGTCCAGACGGGTGATGAAACGGGTTGGATCATTGGCATCGAAGAGAGCTTGCCCGGCAGCATATACATTGGCTGTATAGCGTTTGTCACCTCTGCTTGCACTGTTTTTACCATTATACAGAAGCACAATTCCTTTCGGAGTATAGATAGCCGGAGGACCGCATTCGGTCAGATGACTGTCGAAGTATCCGTCACGTGGAGAAAACAACTTTCTCAGGGAGCCGTCTGTATTTACATAAGGAGTCCAGTTGATTAAATCTTCGGAGGTAGCGGCAAACACATGTTCCTCTCCCCAGTACATGAAGTATTTTCCGTCGATTTTCTTGATTACCTGCTTCCCGTCGACAACTTCGGTCAGAATAGAGCCGGACTTACATCCTAAATTAAAGAACTTGCCGTCATAAGCTTTGGCAAAAGCAGGACCGTGTTTCGTCCAGTCTTTCAGATTGCGGGAAGTAGCGATTGCCAGGCGTGGAATGTGGCGGTTCCATTGAGTATACGTCATCACGTATAGTCCTTCTGCTGTGACGGCAATACGAGGGTCTTCGCATCCTCCCGGCCATTCCAGCTCTTTTTGGGTGTCGTTATCCGGATAAAATACCGGAGTCTTTTCCCGCTTGAAGTGAATACCATCACTGGAAGTGGCATATCCGAGACGCGAGGTACGGTGACCGATGCCGACACCGGATTTATCTTCTGCCCGATACAGTACAACAATCTTGCCGTTATAAAGAGTAGCTGCCGGATTGAAAGTGTCATTGGACTCCCATGCAACGTAATCTTGTGTCATCGGACAATAGAATTTCGTACTCTCTATAGGAGAAATCACCGGATTGGCCCCTTGCGGACGTTCAAAACCTCCGAATGCCCAATCGGGTAATACGTTCTTTTTGTCGTTGGAGGACTGTCCCAAAGCGGTACAGGTCATCATGGTTGTAGCAACTAGAAATAAAAAGGTTGATTTCATATTATATAAATTATTATTGGGGGAGTAATATATACTCTCTACATTTAAAATAAAAATAAATATTTGCTGTCATCTGTCACATAAACAAGGGTAAAAGGCTGAGTATGTGTAAGTTTTGAGGTGACGGCACGGTGTGATAGCAGTGTGACAGTATTTCTGCTGTCACTGTGGCGAGAAGAGTTGGTTTCCTCGCCTTGATACCAGAGTTTCATCGGTACGAAACTAAAGTTTCATCGGTGCGAAACCAAAGTTTCATGGGCGGGAAACTCTAGTTCCAACGGTGTGAAACTTTAGTTTCAAAGGCATGAAACTCCTTGTTTCATACAATGAAACGATTGGTTCCAATGCATGGAACCATCGGTTTCACCGTATGAAGCAGTTATCTTGCAAGTAAGGGGCGAGGTAGAAACTACTGAATACTGTTCAGTAAGTCTGCCTTTCCTTCATTGACCAGTTTGAGGATGAGTTCTCCGAACAGTGTGTTTTGCCATGCAAACCATGCACGGGTAAAGTTTTTCGGATCGTTTTTGTTGAATGATTCATGCATGAAGCCGGTGCCTGCATCGGTATCCATCAGCATCTTGATACAAGTCTTGATTTCTGCATCATTCTGGCTGGTAAACGCTTTCATCATAATGCTCATAGGCCAGATCATGTCGTATCCGATGTGCGGACCGCCGATACCTTCTCCGGCAGTGCCTTTGAAGAAATAAGGATTGTCTTCGCTCCACACAAACTTGCGGGTATTTTGGTAAATCGGATCGTTCACTTTCACGTCGCCCAGATAAGGTAAAGCGATGAGGCTCGGCACGTTGGCATCATCCATCAGCAGTTGGTTGCCGAATCCGTCTACCTCGAAAGCATAGATTTTACCATATTTCGGGTGGTTGTAGACAGCATATTTCTTCAATGCTTTTTCAACTTCATCCGCCAATGTGGTACATTCTTTGGCCAAAGCCGGTTTCTTGTTCACTGTGTTCAGTATTTCGGCTGCTTTGCGCAGAGAAGTTACGGCAAAGAAGTTGGAAGGAACGAGGAACTGGAAGGTTGTAGCGTCATCCGAAGGGCGGAAAGCGGAAGCGATCAGTCCGACAGGTTTCACCGGATTACCCCAGCCGTCGTTGGTCATGGTGTCGAGTGCGCGTTCGGTTTTGCGTTGGAATCTGTACGGACCTTTCGCATCGTCCTTGCGCTGTTGTTCCTTGAATGTTTTCAGTACGTTTGCAATAGCCTGCAGCCATTCGTCGGAGAAGACGCTGGCATCCCCCGTTGTTTTCCAGTAATGGTAAGCCAGACGGATCGGATAACACAGGGAGTCGATTTCCCATTTGCGTTCGTGAAGTTCCGGTTTCATGTCCGTCAGGTCACTCATCCATTCGCCTCCTTCGGAGTTCATATTGAAGGCGTTGGCGTATGGGTCGATATTGATACATTTGAATTGGCGGTTGATGACTCCTGCCAGCATCTTTTTCAGTTCGGGGTCTTTATTGGCAAGCTGCACATACGGCCATACCTGGGCACCGGAATCGCGAAGCCACATGGCGTGGATGTCTCCGGTGTATACGAAAGTATCCTCTTTTCCGTCAAAATGGACGGTCGTATCCAGTGTGTTCGGGAAACAGTTTTCGAACATCCAGGCCAGTTTCGCATTCGTCAGTAATTGCTTGATGCGGGCAATTTGTTGCTCCACTTCCTGCGATACGAACAGGCGTTTGGATACTTCGGGGCGGTTGGTCTGATAAGTGTTGACCCGCGTGTTGTCTTGTTTGGTGACAAGTTCGCAGTTTTCCATTGCTTGTATGCCGGCAGCGCCCGAAAGTGCCGCGCAAAGGCAAAGTGTTTTGGTTATATTCATGGTGATTGTTTTCTTTAATTCATGTAATGGTTAATAATCAAAGTTTCATTTCTCGATCTCGGCGAATAACTCGATCAGGCAGGCATTATCCAGCAGCCATTTGTAAGGTTCCTCGTTATGTCCCGACCAGTCTCTTCCCAGCAATCCGTTGGCATCCCGGTAATTTCTCCATGCATGGAGAGCATTCTCCGCCATCGCATTGACATAAGTCGGGTTGTGGTCAATCTTCTCCAGCGCCTTGAAGCCTCTGAACAAAATCACATTAAACCATGACATGTCTTTGTGTACCTTGACTGACGGATCTTTCTTATCGGCTTTCGAACGGAAAAAGGCATCGGTCCCTGCGGCTGTCTTCTGGGCATCGCGCAAGTATTGTTCGTCTCCTGTTTCCTCGTATAGCAATACGCCTGCCTGAATCATCTGTCCACTGTTGTAGGCATATTTATCTTTAGAGACGCTTCCTTTCAGGTTGATATTGTCCCAGTAAAGGAAATCGGTGGGATCACATAAGTTCTTTCTGGTCCATGCGTAAGTTTCCTTTGCTTTGTCCAGATATTTTTTGTCCTTTGTCAGGCGGTATAGCTTGACACCGAGTACCGTTGACGGAGCATTGGAACAGGTATGCTTCGCTTCTTTCTGCTGTTCACACCAGAAGATTCCTCCGCCGAGTTCGTCGCTCCATCCGCTGTAGATGTATTCGTACAGTGCGATGGCTTTTTTCAGATAGTCGGCTTTGTGGGTGAGACGATAATAATCACAATAATCCAGTGCAATCCAGATGTTGTCATCGTAGTAGCGTCCATGCTGGCCGTATTTGGCGGGATATGACTGATAGCATGCCGGAAGGCGTTCCCCGTCCCAGTACTGTTCCAGTCCGGGCAGGATGCGCTTTTCCAGTATCTTCTTGTACTTTTTGTCTCCGGTGGCCTGGTACATGGCCACGCAACCGGACATCATTCCGGAATAGGGCCACAGGAAGGAGGCTTTCAGCGTTCCGTTCTGTTGGGCTCCACCCGCCAGATAAGTGATTTTCTGGTCGGGATTCACGGGATATGTTTCGGTAAGCAGTCCGTCCTCCGTCTGATATAAATTCAGGACATTGTCGAGAATGGAGTCGGCAATGGATACGAAGGGATGATTCTTAGCCGTTTTTCCGGAAGCGGAAACAAGGCACAAGAACATGCAGGCTACAAAACATATATTTCTCATATCAGTATCAGATTATAAAATGAAGTATTCGGGTTTATTTTTGCTGACGTTGGTCAAACTCCAGTTCCACTTTTACAGGGAAGTGGTCGGATGGCGTACGTGCTTCATAAGCCTTAATTGTGATTTCCTCCGGACAATCTCTCACGTCCTCCTTTTTACTGTTTTCCCGTACACTCCGATAGGTATCTGTCAGCACACCGTATCTCTTGACGTGGAAAGAAGGGGAAACGAAGATATGGTCGATGCGGCTTTCGGTAAAACTGTTCGGATCGAAATTGTTGAAAGTACCGTTGGTCGCATATCGGTAGTCACATTTCTCATAAGAATCACAAAGTACTCCTTTGCTGACAAATGCATCGTATGACTGGTGAGTCTGGTCGACATTGAAGTCACCCGTCAGGATGGCCGGCAGATTTTTGCCTCTTCCCAGCTCCTTCATCTTTTCCTGTACGAGGAAAGCGCTCTCCACACGGGCTTTCTTGCCGATATGGTCCATGTGGAGATTGAAGAACAGGAACTCAAAACCGGTATCTTTGCATTTGAAATGTCCCCAGCTGCAAATACGAGGCAATACGGCATCCCAGCCTTTGCTCGGGACATCCGGAGTTTCCGACAACCAGAAATCTCCTTTCTCTACGATATCGAATTTGTCAGTGCGGTAGAAGATAGCAGAGTGTTCACCTTTATCTTTACCGTCATCGCGTCCTACGCCGATATAGTCATAACCGGGGAGAGCTTCTTTCATATCTTTCAATTGGTGAAGGAAACATTCCTGTGTGCCGAAAATATCGAAGTCATGGTATTGCACAATCTGGGCAATCACCGGATAACGCTGTCCCCAACCGTTTCCGCGGGCGGAGTCGGAACCATTGGCATTTCTCAGGTTGTAGGAGGCAACTGTAAGCGAAGTAGGCTGATAGCTCTGGCAGTTGCAGAAGACTATGGCCGCAAGGACGATAAATAAAAGGTTTCTTAGTTTCATGTTTTCTTTAGTTTGTTTGGATTAGATCATTCTTTAAAGCATCCAAAAATACGACATTTTATTCAAATGAGAGGGAATAGGGAATATCTTTTTCAGTCGTTCCCCGTTGTTTGTTCGGAGTCGGACTCATCTGGTACTGGATATTCGCACCCTTCAACAATTGGTCGTGTGTCAGGTAATTGCGTGTGAATGTTTTGCCATTTACCTTCATATCCTTCACATAACGGTTGTCGGCGCTATTGCTGTTCGCTTTAATGGTGACGGTTTTCCCATTTTCCAGATGCAGTTTGGCTGACTTGAAAAGAGGAGTTCCCAGAATATATTGATCTGTTCCCGGACAAACGGTGTAGAATCCTAAAGCCGAGAAGACATACCAGGCAGAAGTCTGACCGTTGTCTTCGTCGCCGCAGTATCCGTCGGGACCTGCTGTATACAGCTTATCCATGATTTCGCGTACCCAGTATTGAGCTTTCCAGGGTTCTCCCGAATAGTTGTAAAGGTAAACCATGTGCTGGATGGGCTGATTGCCATGAGCGTATTGCCCCATGTTCATTACTTGCATTTCGCGCATTTCATGAATCATGCCACGGCTTTCCATGCCTAGTTTACCCGGAATGATAAAGACGGAATCCATCATAGTATTGAACTCTTTCTTGCCTCCCATCAGATTGATTAAGCCTTCCGGATCGTGGAATACGCAGAAACTCCAGTGCCAGCTGTTACCTTCGCAGAACTCACCGCTCCAGTCTACTGCATCAAATTTCGGGTTGAATACCCCCTTGTCGTCCTTACCTACCATCAGTTTGCGTTCCGGTTGGTAAACGTTCTTGTAGTTGAGGGCACGTTGCTTGAAGATATCGATTTCGCTTGCCGGTTTGCCCAGTTTCTTTCCTAATGTGTAGATAGTCCAGTCGTTGTAAGCATATTCCAGCGTGCGGGCAACATTCTGACCTACACCGATATTGTTGGGGACATACCCCAGTTGGTTGTATGCTTCGTAAGCTACACGTCCGGAGGCGGTGCCGCGAAGATGGGCGTTTGCATCGTGTTTCAATGCTTCCCAAAGCGTTTCGATGTCATATCCGCGGAGCCCTTTTATATAGGCGTCGGCTACAACAGAAGCGGAGTTGTTGCCCACCATGCAGTCACGGTGTCCGGGACTTGCCCATTCCGGTAGGAAGCCGCTTTCTTTATAAGCATTGACCAGACCTTCCTGCATCTTCTGGTTCATAGACGGATACATCAGGTTCAGGAACGGGAACAGGCAACGGAAAGTATCCCAGAAACCGGTATCTGTGAACATATAGCCGGGCAGTACTTTGCCATTGTAAGGGCTGTAGTGCACTACTTGACCTTTGGCATCTATTTCATAGAAACTGCGTGGGAACAGCATGGAACGATACAAGCATGAATAGAAAGTACGCAGGTTGTCGATATTGTCATCTTCTACATCAACTTTGCTCATTTCACGGTTCCAGATATCTTTTCCTTTAGTGACTAACTGGTCGAAGCTGTTGTTGCCCAATTCTTTGAGATTCAGTTCCGCCTGTTCGTAGCTGATAAAGGAAGAAGCTACACGGGCATGAACGATTTCTCCTTTCTTCGTGGCGAATCCGATGATTGCTCCGGTATGATTGCCCTCAACTTCTGTTTCGTTCGGGAGGATGTTATTCTCTTTTACACCGGAAGTAAAGGTAAACGGCTTGTCGAACTTGATGACAAAATAATTCTTGAAGTTCTCCGGCACCCCGCCGCTATTCCTGGTGGAATAACCGATGATTTTGTTCTCTTCCGGAATCACCTTTACATACGAACCTTTATCGAATGCATCGAGAATGACATAAGCATTCTTGGTTTCCGGATACGTGAAACGGAACATAACGGCACGCTCCGTGGGTACAAGTTCCGTAGTAACGTCGTGGTCTGCGAGATACACCTTATAATAATAAGGTTTGGCAACTTCCGCTTTGTGCGAGAACCAACTGGCACGTTGGTCTTGGTCGAATACGAGTCCGCCGGTGATTGGCATGATGGCAAACTGACCATAATCGTTCATCCACGGACTAGGCTGGTGTGTTTGTTTGAAGCCACGGATTTTGTCGGCATTGTAAGTGTATGCCCAGCCGTCGCCCATTTTGCCGGTTTGCGGTGTCCAGAAGTTCATTCCCCACGGCAATGCCGTAGCCGGATATGTATTTCCGGTCGATAACTCAAACTTGGATTGCGTTCCTACCAGCGTACTGACATAGTCTACCGGATTCTTGACGGCAGAAATATGCATGCTGTACAGCACCGCACCCCCAATAAATAACAGGTGTTTAAATGAAAGATGTGTTTTCATGAACAAATGAATTTATGTATAAAATTAGTTTCTGTGACGAAAATAGAGAGAAAAGGAATGCATCTGCAGGAAGTGGAAATACTAAATCGCTCCGTGGCGCTGTAATTAACCAAACTGGCACGCATTTTTACATATATTCTGCGCCAAAAAAGTGCTGGATAGTTTTTTTGTTTACCTTTGTCATATTGCAAATCTAAGGATTCTATGCCATGAAAAAACATTGTATTTTACTTTTCTTCTGCTGCCTTAATATACTGATGAATACAGCCGGCGCCTATAATCTGAAACAGGTTGCTGACAAAGAATATATGTCTAACAGTGCTATAACTTCGCTGTGCCAGGACGACAAAGGACTGATGTGGATTGGCACTTGTGATGGACTCAATGTCTATGATGGCCGGGCGGTCGAAGAGTTTAAGATCTGTGACAAGGAAGGTTACTTGTCCGGCAATCAAATTGATAATATTATCTATACCGGTGACGATACTTATTGGTTTCAGACTTATTATAGTTTGATTCGTCTTGACCGTAAAACGAATTCTATTACACGTTTTTATGAATTTCAGAAACTGTTTCCGATGAATAAGGATAATCATGGTACCTTATTTATTATTAAGGATAGCGACTGCGTTTACTATTTTCATAAAAAGGAAGGGGTCTTTAAAAAAATCAATGTTGCTGGTATTCCGATTTCAGATGTTATTACTTTCTTCTTTGATAATAATAATCGCATGTGGGTAATAATGAGAGGGTATAATCGGTGTTACGATCTTCAGCAGGATTCCGTTACTGGTAATATTACGTTGACGTCACAAAAAAGTGGTTTGGAACACCACACACCGTTGATTTATTGTACTCATGATGACGGGACTATCTATTATGTAGATAAGGAATACAATCTTTATACATTTTATATTGAAAGCAAGCAGAAAGAGTTTGTTGTTAATTTGGGGACGAAAATACAGGCACATGACAGAATTTCCACGATTATTAAATATCATGATAGCTTCTTTGTCGGATTAATGATCGATGGTGTTCTGATATTGGAAAAGCCAAAAGGCAGCAATGAATATCAGATTCAGCCGTTACCTATAAACAGCGGAGTGTTCAGCTTGGTGAAAGATCGCTTTCAGGATCTTATCTGGATAGCTACAGATGGGCAGGGTGTTTATCTTTATTCGAATCCTCTTTATTCTATAAAGTCGGTTGTGTTGAGTAACTATACCGAAAAGATAGAGCGTCCCGTGCGTGCGCTGTTGCTTGACAAAGAACGTACTTTCTGGATCGGCACTAAAGGAAATGGTATACTTAAGATCTATGATTATGAGGTAGATAAGGATATTTCAGACTGCCGTTCGGAGGTCTTGACAATATCTAACAGTGGTTTGGGTAGCAATGCGGTCTATTGTATCAAGGGAAGTAACCGTAACTTACTATGGATTGGTGATGAGGAAGGATTGAATTTTTATTCGTATCGTGAACGACGTATTAAGAAAATTCCTCTCTGGATTGATAACGAGGAGATTAAATATATACATGATATTTATGAAACGGAAGATTCGGAATTGTGGTTGGCTAGTGTGGGAATGGGAATAGTAAGAGCGCGTATCGGAGGCACACCGGACCATCCGGTTCTTGAAAATATGCAGCGCTATGTGGCTAATGCCGGAGAGTTCGGTTCCAATTGTTTCTTTACCATTTGCAAAGGAGACAGCTTGGGGTTACTATTCGGCAATATGGGGTCTGGAGTATTTCGTTTCAATGAAATCAGTAATGGATTGGAGCCGTTGACCACTCATAAGTATGAGAATATGAATCTGAACAAGGTAGTGCCCATTGTTAAAGATGACGCAAACAATTATTTGATCGGTACTACTTATGGAGTAATCAAGTATACTTCAGAAAACTCTTATAAACTGTTTAATGCGAAAGACGGTTTTCTGAATAGTACTATTCATGCCATTCTGAGGCACTCACCTGATAACTTCTGGCTGAGTACAAATCAAGGCTTGATTAATTTTGATACCAAAAGAGATGTATTCCGTTCTTATGGTTTTGGTGACGGGCTTAAAGTTGTTGAATTTAGTGATGGTGCTTCTTACAGAGATCCGCAAACAGGCACCTTGTTCTTTGGAGGAATCAACGGATTTGTAGCCATTCAGGCAGACGGACGTCCCGAACAGCTTTATATGCCTCCCATTTATTTTGATAAACTCTCTATCTTTGGAGAACAATACAATCTGGGAGAATTCATCACCCGGGAAAAGGAGAATGAAGTGTTGAACCTGAAATATGACCAGAACTTCTTTGCAGTTTCATTCACTTCTGTCGATTACTTGACCGGAAATAACTGTACCTATTCCTATAAGTTAAAAGGCTTGAGTGACCAATGGATCAATAATGGAAAAGAAAGTTCTGTCTCCTTTACGAATATGGCTCCCGGCGAATATACCTTATTGGTGAAATACTACAATAGTGTATTTGATAAAGAGAGTGATGTCTATTCTTTGTTAATCCGGATAGGTGACCCGTGGTATGCTTCTTGGTGGGCATATCTTATTTATACTTTATGTCTGCTGCTGATGGTCACTCTGCTGGTACGCTCATTTATCCTCCGTACTAAGCGGAAAAAGCAGGAACTGCTCAATGAAATAGAGCAGCGCCATCAAAAGAATGTATTTGAGTCGAAACTTCGTTTCTTCACTAACATAGCTCATGAATTTTGTACTCCATTGACCCTTATCTATGGTCCTTGCGGGCGTATTCTGTCATCGAAAGGACTCAGCAAATTTGTCATTGATTACGTTCAGATGATTCAGACGAATGCGGAACGCTTGAATAACTTGATTCACGAACTGATCGAGTTCCGCCGTATCGAAACGGGGAATCGGGAAGTGCGTATAGAGACTTTGAATGTATCTTCTTTAATGAAAAATACGGCAAAGATCTTTGTTGATATGGCTAAATCCCGAAATATCACTTTCTTGAGTAAGATACCGGAGCAAGTTTCCTGGAACTCAGACAAAGGTTTTCTGAATACCATTATTATCAATCTGATATCCAATGCTTTCAAATACACCCCGGATGGGAAAAGTATTAAAATAGAAGTGGATACCAATGATGAAAACCTGCTGGTCCTCCGGGTTGCCAATGAGGGAAGTACAATCAAGGAAGAAGACTTCCAGTATGTATTCAACCGTTATGCTATTTTGGATAGCTTTGAAAATCAGGATGAAAAGAACTTCTCCCGCAATGGTCTGGGGCTTGCTATCTCTTACAATATGGCCCAACTGCTGAATGGAACGTTGAAAGTGGAAAATACTCCTGACGGCTGGGTTTTGTTTACGTTGTCATTACCTCCATTGAAAGTGAGCACTGGTGTATCATCTTCTAAACGAATAACTTCGGAGTATATCCCTAAGATAGAGTCGCAACTTGCCTTGAAACTTCCTCACTATGAATTTGACAAGATGAGGCCAACGCTACTGGTTATCGATGATGAACTGGAAATGTTGTGGTTCATTGGTGAAATCTTCTCTAACGATTTCAATGTGGTTACTTTGCAAGATCCGGAGCGGATTGAACAGGTCATGAATGAAGTCTATCCCAATGTGATTATCTGTGATGTCATGATGCCGGGAATTGGAGGCATTGAACTGACGAAGCGAATTAAATCAGTGAAAGAAACGGCTCACATTCCTATTATCATGGTATCCGGACGGCATGAAATGGAGCAGCAGATGGCTGCACTTTCTGCAGGGGCAGAGATGTATATCACCAAACCGTTTAATGCGGAATATCTTCGCATTTCCGTCTGCCAGATGCTAGAGCGTAAGGAAGTGCTGAAAGACTATTTCAGTTCAGCGATCAGTTCTTTTGAAAAAACGGACGGAAAACTGACACATAAAGAATCAAAGAAATTCCAGCAATCTGTTTTGAAGATAATCAATGACCATATTCAGGAAAAAGAACTGACTCCTCGTTTTATAGCCGATCATTTGGCAATCAGTGTCCGCAGCCTTTACCGGAAAATGGAAGAAATTGGTGAAGAAAGTCCTACGATTTTGATAAAGGAGTGTCGTTTGCATGTGGCCAAGGATTTATTGTTGAAGACCCAAAAGACGATTGATGAAATAGTCTTTGAATCGGGCTTCTCAAATAAGGTTACTTTCTTTAAAGTATTTCGTGAAAAGTATGGATGTACGCCAAAAGAATTCCGAATGAAAAACTTGGAGGAAGTCCGGAAGTAGACCGGATGATAATATGTCTCCTGTTCTGTTGGAAAGGAAGGGTGAAAAGCCTGAAACGTCTGTAGTAAACGTTGGTGCCAGAAAGGTAAATATGAGGCATAATGCCTTTTCATCATTCCTGTTGATTTAATCTCTGTTTTATTGGCGAGGATTTTGATTCTTTAATTGAGGTAGAAATATTATCAAATCATGCCAAAATAGTAAATATCCCTGCCGTGTGAAGCAAAAGATAATGGTCGAAATATAAGAAATCTGGCAAACATACTAATTTTGCTGCTGCATTAGAAAAGCAAGAATATATAATTTGTATAACTAAATATCTTGAGAACTATGAATCAACCACACGATCCTCCTCCACTCATCTTATCTTTTTGTATGTAGTGTTTTCCTTTATCTTTTATTTTTTTTGTTTGAATTAAATTTAATAACTTATGAAACTTGAATTATTAAAGAAGCGCAAGCTTGAAATCGGATTATCTTTATTTATAGGGATGTCTGTATTTTGGGGGTGTAACAATGATTTGACCCCAATAAATCAAAGTAAAACTTTTCCTCCTGATTTGAATGCACCATCAGTGTTTGAAAGTTTCTCTCCTGACAGTGGTGGTATTGGCACCCAATTGATTATCCGCGGAAAGAATTTTGGTTCGGATCCCAATTATGTGAAAGTTACTGTTAATAATAAGGAAGCGGCTATTGTAGGAATGGACGATGAGGTAATCTATGCCATTGTCCCTGCACGTGCAGATACAGGCTATGTTCGTCTGTTTATAGGTAAAGACGATAATATAGAAGAGTATGCTTCTGAGACAAAATTCCGTTATCAGTTTAAACGTAATGTGACGACTATGGTGGGACAACACGGTATGAATGGCCGTGAAGATGGTAGCTATGCTAATTCTAAGCTGCAAAGGACGTGGTTCTTGCTGACTGATAAAGACGGAACGGTATTTTTTGTAGATGAAGGTCGTGGTCAGACACAGAATGGTGCTTTGCGCCGTGCTCGTAACGGTGAAGTGGAAACATTGGTGCAGTGTTCTAGCGGTCCGTTCCAATCGCCTACATGTTTGGCTTTCAGTCCGGATCAGGATACACTGTATATTTCTCAGTATTCATATACAGATGAGGAAAATACGAAAACAGACTTCAACATTATTTATGTGACACGAGAAGGTGGTTTTGTGGATGTAAGAGGACTTTGTAGAGCAAAGAAAGTCGGAACTACAGGGCTTGCCGTACATCCGAAAACAGGAGAAGTATTCTTTTGCAATAAAGGAACTGGTTATATCTATCGTTATGATGGTCCGGAGTATGAGGATTTCACTCCTCTTTTCAGAATAAACAATGCAATGGAAATAGAAACCCGCATGACTTTTAACTCCGAAGGTACTATTCTTTATGTAGCGGTGTGTAATCGTCATTGTATCTATCAGGTTCCTTATGATGCTTCTACTCGTACTTTCGGTGTACCGGTTCTTTTTGTCGGAGCATGGGACGAGAGTGGTTATGTAAATGGGACAGGAGCTACTGTGCGTTTGAACAAGCCGGAACAAATGGCATTTGATGAGGATGGCAATATGTTTGTACCTGAACGTAATAACCATATCATTCGGAAAATTACTCCTGCAGGTTCTGCTACTTTATATGCCGGGCGACCGGAGCAAAGTGGTTTTGGAGACGGACTGCCAGAAGAGGCAAAATTCAATCAGCCGGAATGTGTAACGGTGTATCCGGATAACTCAATATATGTGGCTGACCGTGATAACCATGTCATTCGTCGTGTGACAGTAGAATAAATAATTTATTAAAAGAATTATCCATGAATAATATTCAAAAATATATCGTATTACTCTTGATGGTAATGCTGTTTGTGCCGAATACTGCATGGGCACAAACGAACAAGCAAGAATTTGTAATCAAGGGTGTAGTAGAAGATAATCTTGGTCCTGTTGCCGGTGCGTCGATTATTGCTAAAAATCAGCCGGGTGTGGGTACGGTTACTAATCTTGATGGAGAGTTTTCTATTAAAGTGGGGCCCTATGATGTGATTCAGGTGACTTTCATTGGTTACCAGACAGTTGAGATTCCTGTATTATCCATTAAAGATCGAAACAATTTAAAGATAAAGATTGTAGAAGATAATACAAAGATCGATGAGGTTGTGATAACATCTAGCGGTGTTCAGAAAAAGAAGACACTGACAGGAGCTATTACTAATGTTGATATCAAACAGCTGAATGCTCCGGGTGCTAATCTTTCCAATGCGTTAGCTGGTGTTGTACCTGGTATTATAGCTATGCAGAGTAGCGGTGAACCGGGTGAAAATATGTCTGAGTTTTGGATTCGTGGTATGAGTACGTTTGGTGCAAAATCGGGTGCTTTGATTCTCGTAGATGGTGTTGAACGTAGCTTTAATGAGATTCCGGTAGAAGATATTGAATCATTTTCTGTTTTGAAAGATGCGTCGGCTACTGCTATTTACGGACAGCGTGGTGCAAATGGAGTGGTTCTGATTACTACCAAGCGCGGCGAAAAAGGAAAAGTAAAGATAAATGTGAAGGCAGGCTTCAACTGGAATACTCCTGTAAAAGTGCCTGAATATGCCAGTGCTTATGATTGGGCGCGTTTAGCAAATGAAGCGAGAGTAGGACGTTATGAGTCTCCATTATATACTGACGAAGAAATGTCTATTATTCAACACGGGCTCGATTCAGATTTATATCCGAATATAGACTGGAGAGATTTGATGTTGAAAAGTGGCGCACCGAGTTATTATGCGAATATAAGTTTTTCAGGAGGTAGTGATAATGTACGTTATTTCGTATCGGGGCAATATACAAGTGAAGACGGACGTTATCGAACTTCCAGTTCAGAAAATAAATATAATACAAATTCTACATACGAACGTTATAACTATCGCGCTAATGTAGATATGAATCTGACTCGTACAACTGTTTTGAAAGTAAATGTCGGTGGATGGCTGGTAAATCGCAATTCTCCTTCTAGCAGTTCGGGAGATATTTGGGAATCTTTTGCTGCTTTTACTCCGCTTTCGTCACCGCGTAAATGGTCTTCTGGTCAGTGGGCAAGTGTGAATGGGGCAAAAACTCCAGAATATCGGATGACGCAAACGGGGTACCGCACCATTTGGGAGAATAAGATTGAAACTAGTGTGGCTTTGGAACAAGACTTAAAGTTTATTACAGAGGGGTTGAAATTCTCCGGGGTCTTTGCATTTGATACATATAACAAAAATACGATAGTTCGTTCTAAGGAAGAAGAACTTTGGGAAGCAGAGTCCTATCGGGATGAGAAAGGCCAGTTGGTTTTGAAAAGATTGCAGAATGCTTCCGCAATGAGTCAAAGAAAAGAGGTGAGTGGGGACAAACGCTATTATTTGCAAGCGTCATTAGATTATAGTCGACTGTTTGCACAGAAACATCGTGTTGGTGCGTTTGCCATGGTTTATCAACAGGAAACTTCAGATATAAACTTTGATGAGAGTGATTTGATAGGGTCGATACCACACCGTAATTTAGCTTATTCTGGCCGCTTTACGTATGCTTTTAAAGATAGATACATGGCTGAATTTAACTGGGGATATACTGGTTCGGAAAACTTTGAGAGTGGTAAACAATTTGGCTTTTTCCCTGCCGTATCTGCCGGATGGGTCGTTTCGGAAGAATCGTTTATAAAGAAGGCCGCTCCTTGGTTGGATATGTTCAAAATCAGAGCTTCTTATGGTGAGGTGGGTAATGATGAATTGCAAGGGCGTCGTTTTCCCTATATTTCTTTGGTAAGTACGGATGATGGAGGTTCTTATTATTTTGGTGAATTTAGAACTAATAGAGTACAAGCTTATCGTATTAAAACTTTAGGAACTCCGAATTTGACATGGGAGGTAGCCAAAAAGTATGATATAGGAGTTGATTTCAGCGTTCTCAATGGGAAATTCACAGGAGCTGTAGACTATTTTGTGGATAAACGTGATGATATTTTTATGCAGCGTAACCAAATGCCATTAACGACCGGACTTGCTGACCAGACTCCAATGGCAAATGTGGGTAAAATGAAATCTTTCGGATGGGATGGTAATATAGCTTTCACTCAGCAAATAGGTCAGGTAAATCTACAACTCCGAGCTAATTTTACTTATCAGACTACTGATATCCTTGATAAGGATGAGGCTGCTAATGAGTTGTGGTATAAAATGGATAAAGGTTTTCAGTTGAATCAAAGTCGCGGTTTTATTGCCTTGGGACTGTTTAAGGATCAGGAAGATATAGACCGTAGTCCATCACAGGCAGGATTGGCAAATAAAGCAGTCCTTCCGGGTGATATAAAGTACAAGGATGTAAACGGAGACGGAATCATTAATGATGATGACATTGTGCCTTTGGGATACAGACAGCAACCAGGACTTCAATATGGTATTGGTCTGAGTGCAAACTGGAAAAACTGGAATCTCAGTATGTTATTACAGGGAACAGGAAAATGTGACTTTTTTGTGGGAGGTAACGGACCGCATGCTTTCCATGATGGTCGTACCGGTAATATTCTGCAAGTTATGGTAGAGGGGAATCGTTGGATTCCAAAAGAAATTTCGGGAACAGAAGCTACGGAAAATCCGAATGCCGATTGGCCACGTTTGACGTATGGCAATAATAATATGAATAATCGGGCTTCTACATTCTGGTTGCACGACAGAAAATATCTGCGTTTGAGAAATGTAGAACTATCTTATGATTTTCCTCAGTTATGGACACGGAAATTCTATGTAAACAACTTACGTATTGGATTTATCGGACAGAACTTATTGACTTGGGCTCCATTCAAATGGTGGGATCCGGAAGGAACTAGAGAAGATGGAAGTAACTACCCAATCAATAAAACATTCTCATGCTATCTCCAATTTAGCTTTTAATTTTAAAATGTCGAATTATGAAGAAATTATTATATACCATATTGTTGTCCTTAGGTACGTTTTTATTTACTGCATGTACCGATTATATCAATGTGGATAAATATTTTTATGATCAGGTATCATTAGATTCTGCTTTTTCCAAGCGGGTGTATGTAGAAGGATGGCTGTCAAGTGCATATAGTGTAATGGATAATATTGGTGAGTATCGCGAACCGTTTCGCTGGGCAAGCGATGATCTTTATCATCCGGATATGAAAGAGTATGTGGAAGGAAATTACAGTGCCGACCATCAGCTTAGTGATGATGATAGAAAGAACTCACGCTTGTGGAAATATTATGAGGGAATCCGTAAAGCGTCTACTTTTATAGATAATGTAGATCGTTGTCCGGAATTGACGATGGATGAAAAAACGGATTTGAAGGGACAGGCACGTTTCCTACGCGCTTATTGTTACTGGGCATTAATACGTGTTTATGGCCCGGTGCCTTTAATCCCGACAGAAGGGTTGGATGTGAATCTTTCCTATGAGGAACTGTCATTACCCCGTGAACCTTTTGATAATGTGGTTGATTTTATAGACGCAGAATTGGCTGAGACTGCCCGCTCGCTGCCAATCAAAAGGACAGTCAACAATTTGGGACGTCCCACCCGTGGTGCTGCATTAGGGCTTCGTGCCAGAGTTTTGCTTTATGCTGCCAGTCCGCTTTTCAATGGAAATATCGACTTTTTTGATGTGAAAGATTGCTATGGAAATCAATTGGTATCTCAAACTTATGATGAGACTAAATGGGCGAAAGCGGCAGCTGCAGCTAAGGATGTGATTGAATTGGCTAAGGCGAGCAATTTGTATGAACTTTATGTTATAGCTCCGAAAGCTACGGTTTTACCTTCTCAGCGTCCACCTTATAATGAACTTTATTCGGACAAGAACTATCCGGAAGGTTGGGCAGATGTCGATCCGTTGCTTTCTTATAAATCAATTTTTGATGGTACGATACTTGGATCGAAAAATCCTGAGTTGATATTTACTAGAACAAGGGAAGGAACTGCGCATATTAATGACTGGGCGTATCAGTCGACTCCTAAAACATTGAGAGGAAATAATCGTTTGGCAGTTACACAAAAGCAAGTCAATGCTTATGCAATGAATGATGGACGTTCAATTACAGAGGCTGCTAGTACGAATGACTATGTGACAGAAGGTTTTACAACACAGGCTTATGCCGCAGAAAATCCATTCTTACCGGCTAAAGTTAATCTGATGTATAATAATCGTGAACCTCGTTTCTACGCATCGATTGCTTATAACGGATCAGTTTGGGAAGCTTCCAGTGCTTCCGAGTCCGATTATCGTGATAAACAAATATTTTATTATCGTGGTTTGAACGATGGTAAGCAGGGATTTAAGGAAGAATGCCCTTTGACGGGAATTACTTTAAAGAAGTTTTATAATTCGGAAGATTCGAGAACGGAAGGCGGATATCTCGTTGATAAGACAGAGATGACAATACGTTATGGTGAAATACTGTTGATTTATGCTGAAGCTTTGAATGAGCTGACTTCCGGACAAGTATATCATCTGACGACTTATACAGGAGCTGATGTTGAAATTCAGCGTAATGTCGATGAAATGCGGTATGCTATAAAGCGTATCCGTATGCGTGCCGGAGTACCTGACTATACTGATGAGACCTATAATAATCCGAATGATTTCCGTGTGAAACTGAAGAGAGAGCGTCAGATTGAGTTATTGGGAGAAAACAGTATGCGTTATTTTGATTTACGACGTTGGAAAGACGCGATGACAGAAGAAAACCAGTTGTTGCAAGGATGCAACATAAATATCAGTGATGACGAAAAGCGTGTAGCTGATTTTTACAAGCCGACTATTATCACTTCGGTGCATAAGGTGTTTGAACAAAGGATGTATTTGTGGCCTTTCCCCACTTATGAACTGAAACGCAATGTAAATATGACACAGAATCCCGGATGGTAATACTTACTAAATTTAGCATGTTATGAAACAAAAAAGATATATATATGGAATCGTGGGATGCCTGCTGATTTCGATGATGTTAGGAATCTCCTCATGTGACGGACTGGAAGACGAATTGTTTCAGAAGAACTCGTATATTGTCCACAATGGATGGCAAGATTATGCTTTAGAAGTGGCTGAGGATAATACGACTATACTTCCGATTTATTTTGGTGTGAATGGCACTTCTGCTAATGACAAGGACATTTGTCTGACCATGGAGATAGACCCTGATACATTACAGAAATATAATTGGGAGAAATATAAAAATCAGTCGGACTTATACTATAAGATATTGCCGGCAGGTACTTATACATTTGATGCAGACTCATGGACTATTCCGAGTGGGGAGCTGAATGCGACGGCTGCTATTAAAATCGATTTGAACAAGATAGAGGAATTAGGAAGCTTGTATGATGATTATGTACTTCCACTTCGCATCACTTCTTCGACTGGTGAACCTATGGGGCAGAACAAATATACCAAAGTGCTGGCACATATCGGGTTTAAAAATGATTATTCTGGTACGTATAGTGGAAAAGGTATTATTACGCAGCAAGGAACTACATATACGACTGAGATTACCAGTACACAGCTTTATGCAATTAACAATGATATTTGCTATATGTTTGTTGGTGAGAAAACTCGTGCAAATACCCCAGACTATTTGAACTATGTGGTTGAAATAAAGCGCGATGAATGGGGAGGTATTACATTATCAAGTGAGGTAGGTAGCTTAGAGTTTAAGTCGTATAATAGTAAACTCAGTCGTAAATATACTTATAATTATAACGACCAGCGATATTATACTGAGATTACCACCGTTGAGCTTGCTTATGAGTATCTGGATAAAACTCAGAGTGAAGATTTGCGAATGACATTCGAAGGATCTTTCTCTATGTCAAGAGATGTGTTGAGAGTGGAATATCCTAATGTAGATGTAGAAGAGTAATTTACCTTAGTTATAATATATATATGAAAGTAATGAAATATTTCGTTTTCGCGTCATTGCTTTGTCTTTGTGCATGTAGCGATGATAACGATAACAAAAATAATGAGATACCCCAAGACCTGGTGGAATTGAAAGTTGACGCCAGTGAAATCAGTATTGCACAGGGGGATACCAGAACTGTAAAAATAACGTCAGGTAATGGCGAATATGTGGTAACTTCGGCAAACGAAGAAGTGGTAACGGCGGAAGTGAATGGCGATCTGGTGACACTGACAGCTGTAGAAGGGCAAAATAATGCTCAGGGAGTAGTGTATGTGAGAGATAAATACTACCAACGTGCTAAAATTTTGGTTAATACGGCAGCAGAGTTCGAATTGAAACTGAATAAGACATTATTTACACTTTATTCGCAAGTGGAAGGCGCAGATGAGGCTATAGTCAAAATCTATACAGGAAATGGAGGTTATTCATTGGAAGTGGTCGACGAAAATAATTGTATTGAGGTCGATCAGTCTACACTTGAAGATTCGGAATCATTTATAGTGAAAGGTATCGCACAGGGAAATGCAGAAGTTAAGATAACAGATCGGAAAGGAAAAGAAGCTTTTGTCAATCTGAATGTGATTGCTCCTAAGCAGATAACGACTGATGCTGATGAAAAGGGTGTGTTGATTAATGCTAATCAAGGTTCTCGGCAAGTGAAGATTCTTACAGGGAATGGAGAATATCAGATTCACGATGCTGGTGACTCGAAAATAATTCGTCTGGAAGTTTATGGTAATATCGTGACTGTTACCGGAAGAAAGGCAGGAGAAACTTCGTTTACTTTAATCGATGCCAAGAAACAGATATCCCAACCTATTCATGTAGTAATAGCGCCGGAAAAGCGTTGGTATATGAATTTAGGCAGAGATTATGCAGTTTGGACTCACTTTGGTGAGATGACCGGTGATGGATTAGAAAGCATCAAGGCTGCTACTAATGATTTCAAATTGAAAAAGATGACCTGGGAGTTGGTAACTCGTATTGATGGAACGAACTGGTTACAGACTTTCATAGGTAAGGAAGGCTATTTCATTCTTCGTGGTGGCGATTGGGAAAACAATAAGGGCAGACAGATGGAACTTGTCGGTATAAGTGATAAACTTAAACTTAGAACAGGACATGGAGCTTTCGAACTTGGAGCATGGACGCATATAGCCTTGGTTGTGGATTGTTCGAAAGGAAAAGATGACTATAATGAAAAGTACAAGCTTTATATTAATGGTAAACAACTTCAGTGGACTGATACTCATAAAACGGATATAGATTACTCTGAGATAGACCTTTGTGCAGGCAATGATGGTGGAAGAGTATCTATCGGAAAAGCTAGTGACAATAGACGTTTCCTTGATGGTGCTATACTCGAAGCACGTATATGGTATGTTTGTCGTACGGAAGAACAGTTAAAGGCTAACGCATGGAATCTTGAAGAAGTCAATCCGGAAGGATTATTGGCTCGCTGGGATTTCTCAGCCGGTGCACCGGTTGCTTATATTGAGGATGGCACTAATTCCGACCATGAATTATTAATGCATATCTCTAAGTACGATAGTTGGAATGCTACGGAATTCCCAATGAGCAGATTCGGGGAAGCTCCTATCGAAGTACCTTTTAAGTAATCTCTAAATTTGGAGAAAAATGAAAGCAATATTCAAACTGTTTATATTGAACCTCTTGGCTTTGGCATTACTTCCATCTTGTAGTGATGATGATCAGTCAAACTCAGAACAGAATGATCCGGTCAGTGGCAATATTTCTCCGGTAGGTTCATTTTCCGTAGAAGCTACCAATAACGAGAATGAACTTCTGGTGAAATGGACCAATCCCAGTAATCGCGACGTGGATATGGTAGAACTCTCTTACAGGGACGTGGAAACGAGCTTGTCTCGTGCTACCGACTTCTCACCGGGACATATCATCATACAGGTAGAACGTGATGTTACACAGGAATATCTGTTGAAAGTTCCTTATTTTGCTACTTACGAAGTTTCTGCCGTAGCTATCAGTAAAGCCGGCAAGCGATCGGTACCCGAAAGCCGTATTATGATGCCTTATCATGAAAAGGTGGATGAGCCGGAACTGAAACTGCCGGAGATGCTGGACCGTGCACATTCTTACATGACTTCTGTCATTGGATATTATTTCGGCAAGAGTTCCAGAAGCTGCTGGCGTGGTAATTATCCTTATGATGGAAAAGGTTATTGGGATGGTGATGCGTTAGTTTGGGGACAAGGTGGCGGTCTTTCGGCATTTGTCGCTATGCGTGATGCAACCAAAGAGAGCGAAGTGGAGAATCTTTACGGTGCAATGGATGATATGATGTTCAAAGGAATACAGTATTTCTGCCAGTTGGATCATGGAATTTTGGCTTATTCCTGCTACCCGGCTGCCGGTAACGAACGTTTTTACGATGATAATGTATGGATCGGGCTCGATATGGTCGACTGGTACATGGAAACGAAAGAGATGCGTTATCTGACACAGGCAAAGGTGGTGTGGCGCTACCTGATTGATCACGGTTGGGATGAGACCTGTGGAGGAGGCGTGCACTGGAAAGAGTTGAACGAACATACTACCAGTAAGCACTCTTGCTCTACCGGACCTACTGCTGTGATGGGCTGTAAGATGTATCAGGCAACTCAGGAACAGGAATATCTGGACTGGGCGATCAAATGTTACGACTATATGCTCGATGTATTGCAAGATAAGTCCGACCATTTATTTTATGACAATGTGCGTCCGAATAAGGATGATCCCAATTTGCCGGGTGACCTTGAAAAAAACAAGTATTCTTACAACTCCGGACAACCATTGCAGGCAGCCTGTCTCTTATATAAGATTACCGGCGAACAGAAATATCTGGATGAAGCGTATGCGATTGCTGAAAGCTGTCATAAGAAATGGTTTATGCCCTATCGTTCCAAAGAGCTGAACCTTACTTTCAATATTCTTGCTCCGGGACATGCCTGGTTCAATACGATCATGTGCCGCGGATTCTTTGAACTTTATTCTATAGACAATGACCGTAAATATATCGATGATATCGAAAAGTCAATGATTCATGCGTGGAGCAGTAGCTGTCATCAGGGCAACAACTTGCTGAATGACGATGATCTGAGAGGGGGGACTACCAAGACCAGTTGGGAAATACTCCATCAGGGAGCATTGGTTGAATTGTATGCCCGGTTAGCAGTATTGGAACGTGAAAACCGATAGTTGAATGATTCCCGTTCAGGGAAAATAAGAAAATAAAAAAGCCATCCCCGGAATAGACGAAGTAGGGATGGCTTTTTTGTAGTGTGCTTACTATTGTTCGGCAGACTATGTTCCGTGAGTTTTTGGAAAGGTTATTCCTTGACAGGCTCAGCCGGTTTGTCTTTGGATGCAGTGTCAGTAACGACTGTATCGTTGACAATAGCGGTCGGTGCACTCAGTTCTGTCTTAACAGGTTCCTCGCTCTTGGTTACAGTATCTTTTACTACTGTATCATTAACGATAGCTGTTGCATTAACTTCTGTCAGGGCTGTCGCAGCTTCTGCAGAGTTCTGAGCCTTAACAAGGAATGAACCACCACAAACAAACATAAACATTGCTACTACTAATACTAATTTTTTCATAATCGTTTGCTTTAATGATTATTAAACATATATTTTCAATTCTTTCTTATGTGTTAGGGAATCGGTTGTTACGTTATCTAACGGCTAATTAAAGGTCAAAGTGTGTGCCAAAGACTGATGTACGCTGTTAATGTATTGATTATAAGTGAAATATGTGGATTGTGTACATTGTCTATAGTGTGGAAACGTATGGGAAATGTGTGGAAAATGGGGCAGGGAGTGTGGAATATTTCTACAGTAATATACTTTGCTAAGTAACGATAAATAATGCGAGAATGGTTATGATACAATCAATAGCTATTCTATTTTTCTTTCGTATCACCTAGGTTGAACAATTGAATCACCTAGGTAATACATTCGTCACCTAGGTACTACGAAATAAAATAACTAATAAAAATGAAAGTTTCGGCAAATAGAATGCTTGTTTAGCGGTAACTTACCCTAAACGGCATGGAAATGAAATACCTGACTAAACAGTTGAAAACTATTCGATTTCATCCGGCCAAGGACAGGGCTTACCTGTGGCTTTGACAGTCGGACGCTGGGCATTTACTTTTCTCAAATAGGTTCCTAATTCTTTAGAAAGGTGTCTGACAATATCCGGATGTTGCGTGCTGAGGTCATGACTTTCGCCTATATCATCGGGAATATTGAATAGCTCTTTTTTGCCTGTGCCATAGTAATAGATCAATTTCCAGTCACCATTGCGTACGGCACAATTAAAGTTGATTCCCGGACCGTCGTTTCCCCAGTTGTTGGGCATGTTCCAAAAGAGGCTGCGCCCTTTGGAAGGATTTCCGGTTTGTTTCAGCAGAGGCAGGAAACTGATACCATCGATAGGCTGAACCGTTTGGTATTTTTTGATACCTGCCATTTCGAGGATAGTGGGATAAAAGTCTTCTATCAGCAGATAATCATTGCATTTGCTGTTAGGCGCTACGACACCGGGCCAGCTGACGATCATCGGCTCACGGATGCCACCTTCATAGGTGGAGCCCTTACCACTATTCAGTGGATGGTTTTGTGTATGGAGTTTGCCGTCACGCCAGTATGATTCGGCGGCAAGTCCTCCGTTGTCGCTCATAAAGATGATGATGGTGTTGTCAGCTTCTCCGCTTTTTTCCAGCCAGTCCATTAAATCACCCAGACTCTTATCCATACCTTCTA
Organism: Bacteroides sp. HMSC067B03; assembly: GCF_001811315.1. Lineage (NCBI taxonomy): Bacteria > Pseudomonadati > Bacteroidota > Bacteroidia > Bacteroidales > Bacteroidaceae > Bacteroides > Bacteroides sp. HMSC067B03. Next base: position 188,930 of record NZ_KV804357.1, read on the forward strand.
TCAGCGTGGCATAAGCGGCTTCGTGATCGGTCATGCCTTTTTTCTTGTATTTGTCGTAGAAACGTTTGTCCTTGTCCAATGGGACATGGATGGCGTATTGAGACATATACAGGTAGAAGGGTTGGTTGTACTTCTTGGCTTTGTTCAATGCTTTGATGGCTTCTAAGGTTAATGCTTCGGTAACGAAGGTTTCCGTTCCCCAGTACTTCTCAAGTCCGGGAACGGCCATGAGCGATATCGGTTTTCCGTTTTTGTTGTGACCATAATTTTCTTCTCCCAGATAGCTGGCAAGTCCTCCGGCTGCGTGTCCGGCTATGTTTACTTCGAATCCCCAGTGGTGCGGGTCTTCTCCCGGAGTATCTATGGCGCCGAAATGTGCCTTTCCGCAATGAATCGTATGATAGCCGCTGTCTTTCAGCAGTTGTACGAAAGAAGTTCCTACGAATGTATTGTTGGTGCCAGGCACCTGACTTACTCCGTTATAGTTCCAGTCTGGTACTTCCAGCACTTTATCTTTACGGTCTGTTTTTATATTCTTTTGCAGTGTCCAGTTGGTTACTCGGTGACGTGCCGCGTTCGTTCCGGTGATGAGGCTGCATCGGGTGGGAGAACTGATACTGCTCGCATACGCTTGTGTAAACATCATGCCCTGTTTGGCAAGTCGTTCCATGTTGGGTGTTTCATACAGCTCATTGTAGTCTGTCTTTTGTGTCCAGAAGGGGAGCGAAGTGTCCTGCCATCCCATGTCATCTACCATAAAGAGGATGATGTTAGGACGTTTGTCCACCCGTTGTGTCTGAACGGACTTCTGTGCTTGCAGACTGGTACTAACCAGTGGTATGAGCGTGAGGGGGAAAAGTATTTTTTTGTTCATCGGTTGATTATTTAGTGTTATTTCTTTATTTCAATTCTACCGGTCTTTCTTATGGGTATACTCCGTAATTCCTGCTTTTTGCCGGAATCAGCCCATATTCTCAATGTGCCGGTACAATGGACGTCCAGTATCAATGTATCTGCACTACGTTCAAGTATCTGCACGGTAGCAGGCGACAGATATTTCTCTTGTATGCCGATAACTGCCCAGCCTTTGCGGATAGGACAAAGGTGGAACAGGCAATCTGTGAATCCGGATAGCTTTATTTTTCTTTCGGATGCGGTCAATACTTCTGCGCTTTGTTTTTCCCAGTTGAATGCGAGAATGCTATCGGAAGAAAAACGAGCGGATTCTTCGATATTTTCCCGTAAAAAGTAATCTTCCCGCTTGATGAAGCTTTCTACTTCTTGGTAAGAGGGGGAGGTGTTCAGATTGTAACAAATGACTGAGGTGGCTTCGTCCCCTGTAGGTGCAAATACCCGGTAGGCTTTGCCGCTTTGCAATGGATTGGTCAGTATGCATTCCGGAGTTGGAACGGCTGGGGCTGAGGGACGGAATATCTTTCCGGCTTCATCAATCAGGGGACGGATATTAGCTGCAATAAATTCAGTTGGTGAGTCTGATAGGTAAACAGGTCCACCGGAGATGGCCTTTGAACGTGCCATCAGACTACCGCAAATGGTATCACAAGAGTGAAACATGTCGTGGTCAGGCCAGACGGTTTGTCCCTGCATGAGTGTATTGGTATACGACTGGAACAGATGTGACTTTGCCATATTTTCGTCATATTTCTTGTAATCTATGCTGACACGCGTCACACTGCTGTACAGGGTGTGGTCCATGTTCAGAACATTCTGTGCCATGCAGTTCATTAGTCCCATTTGCAGGCGGTGTGTCTGGTGCTCCAAAGCAAGGTTGCAGTCTTTTGCCTGACGGATAACCTGTGTGCCACCCATGTAGAGTGGGAGAGTGAATGACTGATTGTCTATCTTTAGAAAATCAAATCCATATTCTTTCATCGTACGGATATGATATTCGTACCATGCTTCTATCTTGTCCGTGCTTGTGCCGGGCAGTAGGCTGCCATTGTAGGCATATAAGGTTTGCCGGATTTCCGGTGGAAAGTCATTATCGGCAGAGATTCCCAGCCAATAGCCGGAAAGACTGTACCATAAGCCTATCCATCGGATTTTGTCTGCTTGTTTGCGGTTCATGATACGCATCCATCCGTTAGGGAAACGTTTTTTATCGGGAACGAGACTGGTCAGTTGGCGGTTCTTATTCGCAATGTGACCATCGTCAATTAATATGTAACGTACAGGTATGCCCGATGATTCAATGGCGTCGATATCATTGAGTATTTTTGTTTCATCGATATCAAAATGATAATGTTCCCAAGTACACCACCCCAAATAGTTAAAAGCATCGAAATACTGTTTGTCGGTTCTTTTACGGAGAGTGGGCACTGCTGCATTATCTGCCGTTAACGAATGGTAGGCATCGCTGAATACATGATATACAGATGAAGATTTCCGGATAAGAAGGAGAGGGAGTTGTCCGTTTAGTGCGTCTTCTCCCAACGTGGAGATATACAGCGTGATTGTCCCGTCCTGATTAACTTGAAACCAGCTGAGGCTGTTGTCGCCAGCAATGGCCTTGGCGAATAAGTACTCTCCATCAGAGAGTTCAAAGAGTAGTGCATCACCCGATACGGACGGTAGAGCATTGGAAGGGATACCTTCATAATCGCTTCGTGTAAGGTCTTCCAGGCGGCTGAATACCCAAGGAAGTAACCGGTTCGTGTTATTCGGCCATTGATAGTCGTCGGGACGGGAATCACGACTGAAGAATATTCCACGAACATACAAAGGAAGTGCAACTTTATACGAAAGTGTACCCTGATGTTCCGGTACTTGCTGTTCGTATATTATGGGGGTAGATGGAGTATAGGTATTCAGGTCGATATTTTTTTCCATCCGGTAAGCTGCAACATCTTTGTATGTTTTTCCTTTATGGTAGGTAAACGGGTTCTGGGCAGACAGCGATGCTGTAGCAAAGATGCCCGTCAATGTCCATAAACAGATGTGGATAAATCTTCTCATGCCTCTTGTCTATTTTACAGAATATGCGCTGAAATTAATAATATCCGGCAATGCGATCGATTCGGTTACAGTCAGTTTTAATGCAGTGGCTTCTACCGGTTCAAACTTTTCGATCCGTTTGTGTCCTACCGATTCTCCTGTGCAGACGGTTTGCCATTTTCCGTCCACTTTGGCTTCTATTTGATATTGTCGGATGCGTTCTCCGTTTTTAATGTTTTCCTGGATAATACAATAATTGACCGGTTGCTTCTTTTCAAATTTCAGTGTCAGGCTTTTCTTTTGTCCCGAAATGCGGGCTATCGGAGAGGAAAATCGACGATTGATTTCGTCTCCCATTTCTTTCAGGCGCTGTACATCTCCGACAGGGATTAACCCGGTCGGGTCAGGAGTTAATCCGAGAATGAGGGTAGCGTTTCTTCCTACTGACTTTTCATATTTGTTCATCAGAGTGTTTAGCGGATAGATATTATTTTCGTCATCCGGTTCCCAAAACCATTCATGGCGACCGTTTGCTCCTCGTAGCGGAGTGTCTGCCATTGCAGGTACCCAGTATTTGCCGTTCTTGTCACCGTGCTTTAAGAGTTCGATCTGATCGATGTTACTTTCAATGCGTTTATGATGTGAACAGGGAACGGGAAAGGTAGACCAGCAAGGATATTCTACTGTACCTGTTTCCGAACCTCCCCATCGGAAGTCGGCACGGTCGATGTTATGATAGAAAAGACAGTTGGGCTGATACTTATTAACAATCGGTTCTACGTCCGGACCGTCGCCACGTGGATCATCGGCTCCGCCGTCAAACCATATCATATATAAATCTCCGTAGCGGGTACAGAGTTCTGTAACCATCTTCTCGCACAGACGCTTGTACCATGACTGGCGGTTGCGGGCGAATTCTCCTTCTCCTTCGGCTTTGAAGTTATGAATACCTAGCAGTGAGTTCCAGCGGATGCCGATGTAGATGCCCGGTTGCAGCCCGTATTTGCGACAGGAATTTACGAAGTCGCGGACAATATCTCCTTTTCCGTCTCTCCATTTCACAGCTTTCAGGCAATAAGGGTTGACATCGCTTTGCCAGAGTCCGAAACCTGTCTCGTGGGTGGCTGTCAGTACGGCAAATTTACATCCGGCAGCTTTGGCGGCCTGTACCCATTGGTCGGTGTTCAGTTCTGTCGGGTTGAAGATATTATAATCTTCGATAGGATTGATACGGTTGTTGCCTTGCCCGTAGCGGATGCCGTCGAACACATGCAGGTCATAATGGAAGACAGCACCCATTTCAGCTTCATGCCATTTGAGTTGATGAGGCTTGGGGGTGGGTATGTCCTGCTGTTGGGCGAAGCTGTAAGCTGAGCATAAGATAAAGAGGGAGAGATAGCAAAGTTTTTTCATGGTGTTTCTTTAGTTATGGTTTCAGATAATGGGCAAATGAATCATTGGTATGGAGTAGCCATGCCTTGAGTTGTTTGTTGAATTGCCGGACCAGATGGGGGGATTGTCCGGCAATATTATCCATTTGATATGGGTCTTTGGTTCGGTCGAAAAGAACTGTTTCGTCTATTTTTCCATTGGTTGCGTGAACTGCGAATGTGTGGGTTGCCGTACGTAGGCCGCGATATCCGGTAGCGTGATTGTCAAACTGTACATAATAATAAGGTTGCACAACCTCTTTTTTACTCTTTCCCAGAATCTGACGGGATAAGTCGAAAGTTTGTACGGTTTCGGGTATTTCCTTTCGAAATCCCATCAAGGATAAGAGAGAAGGATACAAGTCGGCAAAAGCAATCATTAAACGGTCGTCTTTGCGCGGCTTTATCTTTGCCGGCCAAGAGATAATCATGGGGATACGCATGGATTCTTCGTAAAAGATATCCTTTCCGGCAGCATTGTGAGCTCCCATGCAGATACCATGATCGGACGTAAATACAACGATGGTATTCTCAAAAAGTCCATTGCTTTTGAGCGTTTCGATGATACGTCCTACGTTCTCGTCTACTCCTGTGATACAGGCGTAATAGTTGCGTATATTATTTCTGAAATAGTTTCCCATTTCGGTACCTTTGGCGGGTATGTCCGGTCGATTGGCACAGAGAGCTTCCACATCCATATCCTTATATAAGGCTTTGTATCTGTCAGGAACCAGTTCGTAACCGGTATGTGGAGGGTTCATTGAAACGACCAATGCGAAAGGCTGTTTACTCTCTTTTTGTGCCTGAATGTATTCGATGGCTCTGTCTGCTTCATAAGCAGGTCCCCATTGGTTGACATAATAGAAACTGTCACGTGGGGCAGTGGCGTTCCAGTACATTGGTTTCAGATGATAATCGTAGGTTCCGTATGCTATCCAGTGTTCGAATCCATGACGGCGTTCGGGAGGACACCATTCGTTCCATGCTACTTTACCATGATTGTTGTAGGTATCTACATAGGGTTTATAAGGAGAATCCAGATGCCATTTTCCTATATATCCTGTACGGTAGTCCATGTCTTTTAGTACATCACTCCAGCAGCGTGCCTCCTGCGGAAGTTCTACTCCGTAAGGTGCTGTTTGTGAGTTACAGTTTCCTACCACTTTGTTATGGAGAGGATACATGCCTGTCATCAGCATGGCCCGGGCAGGCGATGAAACAGGATAACTGCTGACAGCATTGGTGAATAGCACTCCTTCGGAAGCCAGATTATCCAGGCAAGGGGTCTTTACAGGTTCTCTGCCCAGGCAGCCTAGTGCGTCACCCCGATATTGGTCTGCCATGATGAAGACAAGATTCGGAGGTGTCTGGGCGGCAAGCGGAAGAATCGGAACGACGAATGTAGCTCCGATCAACCATTTATGATAATATTTAGTCTTTGGTATGTGCATTATCATAAAAATAGTTTTTTTGTGTCTGACAAGTTAAGATCAACTAAGGTCATCGTATGTATTATTTAAAGGTGTACATGAAATTGTTATACGGTTGCAAATGTATGCAAACAATGTGGTTCCGAGTATACCTGTTTCTTTCATTCAACATACATGTTTAATTCAGAAGTCCATTTCTTCATTCTATTTTTTGTATGTTTTGACTTAATTTCGTTTATTTGCTATAAATTGATTAATAGAATGAAGCACTTAAATCTAATTCTGACACTTCTGATTCTGATCTGTTATCCGCTGCATCCTGCTTATGCTTTTTTTGATAAAGATATTCAATTGCTGACGATGAGGGATGGATTGGCAGATAACACGATTCCTTGCATATATAAGGATGAAGACGGATTTATGTGGTTTGGTACGGATAACGGATTAAGCCGTTATGATGGAAAAACGATTCAGAACTTTAAGCCTGCTGAGGCTTATGTCTCAGTTTCCGGTATTGTGAGGTTGTCAGATGATCTTTTAGGTGTCGTATCTGATGGATTTCTTTATTACTTCAACCGAAAGCTGGAAACTTTTCTTCCGAAATGCGTTGATTCTGCTATTTCGACAGGTGTTACTCATGTCTTAGTTGCTGATGATTCTTCCTATTGGGGAATATCAGGAAGCAGGCTGATACTTTATCAATGGGAGATAGAACAAGGTGAGGAAGAGGGAGAATATGCTGTTCGGGTAAACATACAAAAGGAGTTTCAGTTATTAGAGGAAAAAACGGAGCTCTTTTCTTCTATCTGTTATCGTGAAGAAGATAAGAACGGGATATGGCTGACTACTAATCGGGGGAATCTGATTCTGTTTCATCCGGATACTCCGGAATCGTATCAAAAGATATCGTTGGCAGACGGAAAACCGTTACAAGTTACTTCCATTTTAAATAAAGACGGTATCGTCTGGATTTCAACCATTGCCAAAGGTATTGTACGCTATCATACGAAGTCGGGACATATTGACCGAATTTCGTTTGGTGGAACAGGAAAGGAGAATCTCCTTTCCCATACAGATGTTTATCAGATTGTATTTGTTGGTAACAATCGATATCTGGCAGTGACATGGGGTGGCTATACACTATTGATGCCGGATGAAAAGCAGCCGGAAGAATTGACATCAGAGATTTATAGCAATACACATACGCAGATTTACCGGAATCTGGAAACGCGTATGATTTCTGCTTATTATGATCCGAATGGCCTTCTTTGGATTGGAACTAATGGGGGAGGGGTGATGTATTCGGATTTGAGGTCACAGTTCTATGACCGTTATTATCAGGACAGACATAACGAAATATGCAGTATCCTTCTGGATGATAATCATCGAGTGTGGTTAGCGACCTATCATAAAGGAATCATGCGAAGTGACATGCCATACGTACAAGGGAAAAAACTTAGTTTTTCTAAAGTAGATACAGGAAGTGGAAAATCCGAAGAAACGATGTTATGTGCTCTGGAAGACGCAGACGGAAATCTGTGGTTTGGCAATATAGACGGCACTTTGACTGTCTGCCACATCCGGACCGGTCGTTTTGTTGTTCATTCATTGTTGGTGGATGGTGTTGCCAACAGGGCTTCGGTATGGGCTTTATATATGGATAATAAGAACAGGCTCTACGTAGGTACGGGCGATGGGCTGCTGTTGTATAATCATCAGGAGAGTACATGCGTCAAGTTATCTGCTGAACGGTATTTGAATGAGAAAAGACAACCCTTTATCCGTGCGATTGTTCAGACCAAGGATGGGACAATATGGCTGGGGACAAGTAATATGGGAGTTTGCAGATTGGTTGAATCTGCTTCCGGAGATATATCCGTAGAAAACGGATATGAGGGAAGAATGAATATGGAATATCGTTCGGTACGCTCATTACTGGCATCTTCGGATGGAAATTTATATATAGGTTATACGGATGGCTTTGCTGTCCTGTCTCCCCGAGAGAATTCAATCAGCGCGCATTATACAACGAATAACGGATTGTGCAGTAACTTTATCGGCTGTATGGCAGAAGACAACGAGGGGCATGTCTGGCTGGGAAGTAACTCCGGCATATCGCGTTATGGCCGTCGCCAGCATCTTTTCTATAACTACTACATAGCGGGTAGTAACCGTTCTGCTATATTCAGTGATAAGACTTTATTCTTCGGGAATAATCAGAGCCTGACTTATTTCAATCCGGAGGAAATAAATGCTTATCCAACGAATGAGCGTGTATTGATAACTGGTTTGGAAGTTGATAACCGTCCTGTTGGGATAGGGGAAAAGGTAAATAATCAGATTATACTCAATCAAATAATCTCTTCTGCAGAGCGGATTGTACTGGATAATGATAATAGGGACTTCTCCTTGAGTTTCAATAACTTGTCCTATTCGGATGAACGACAGAAATATAACTACCGGCTTTTACCTTATCAGGGGAATTGGCTGATCTCTGATGAGGGAGAGAGAGCTTCGTATACCAATCTCCCTGCCGGAGATTATGTGTTTGAAGTGAGGAATATTTATCCGAATGGTGAGACTGGGGAGGTAACTTCATTGAAGATTGTTATTCTCCCTCATTGGAGCCAGACTTTTGTTTTTCGGCTTTTCGTCTCTCTGTTATTGTTGGGAGGAGTAGCTTATGGAATGCGGTTGATAAAACTTCGCCAAAAACGAATGGAACACGAAATGCAGATGAAGCATGAACTGCTGACGGTCAGCCTGGAGCGTGAGAAAGAACATCAGATACGTGTGGAACGTGAGAACTTTTTTACGGGAGTTGCCCATGAACTGCGTACACCGCTGACTCTGATTCTTGCTCCGGTGCAGGAACTGATGAAACGGTATAGTCCGTCGGAGGACTTTTATAAGAAATTGCAACTCATATATAAGAATGCGACTTCACTGCATACTTTAGTCGATCAGTTGCTTTATATACAAAAGATAGAGGCTGGAATGGTCAGGCTTCAATTGTCAGAGACTGATTTGGTGCAGTTGGTTCGTAATGTGTCGGAACCGTTCCGGCAGATGTCCGAAATCAGACAACTGCACTTTGATGTTGATTTACCCGATGAGAGGCTTTTGTATTGGGTAGATGAGGGAAAGATTACTTCGGCTGTGCAGAATCTTCTTTCTAATGCCTTTAAGTATACGCCTCCGGGAGGACATGTTCTGCTCTCCGTATCTCCTGCCATGAGAAACGGTCAAGGCTATTGCCGGATAACGGTTTCGGATACGGGTGCGGGGATTCCGGAAGAGTTGCAGAAACATATTTTTGAATCGTTCATAACAGGCGATAATAGACCGGAAATGTCAACAAAGGCAGGAGTGGGACTACATATTGTGAAGACTACGATGGACTTGCATCATGGATTGGTTACTTTAAAGAGCGTGCCTGATGAAGGGAGTACCTTTGCCCTTTATATTCCCGAAGGAAAAGCGCATTTTGCAAAAGATACTTATGAGCTTGTAGACGCTCAGCAGGAAAAAATAAAGGATGAGGATTTGGAACCAGAGTCGTTTTCTCCGGCGTCGGAAAATAATGTGCAGGAGGCGGGAGTTAAAAAGAGTCTGCTGATAATAGAAGATAATGAATATATCCGGAGCTTATTTGCTTCCAGATATACTGTCTATGAAGCCGGGGATGGGGAGGAAGGAGTGCGGGTGGCAAAAGAACAGTTGCCCGACCTTATAATCTCGGATGTGATGATGCCCGTAAAAGACGGTTTTACTTGCTGTCGGGAAATTCGTAGGCAGCAGGAGACTGCTCCTATTCCTATTCTGATGTTGACCGCTAAAGCGGAGGATATTGATATCATGCAGGGCTGCAATAGCGGAGCGGATGATTATATGATGAAACCGTTTAATCCGGAGGTATTAAAAACAAAAGTGGATAACTTGATTTTGCAGCGTGAGCGATTGAAACGGATTTATACAAAAGCTCTGATGCTGAAACGGAAGTCAGAAGAAGGAGAGAAAGAAGATGCCTTTTTGCAGCGGCTTATCTCTATAATAGAAGCCAATCTTTCTAATGTAGACTTTAATGTAAAGATGTTGGCGGAGCAATTGAACATGAGTCAGCCAACCTTATACCGGAAGGTGAAACAGCGCAGTGAATTGTCGGTTATTGATATGATCCGCAGTATACGTATAAGCAAGGCGGCAACATTAATTCTGGAGAACCACTATTCAATTCAGGAAATCTCGGAAATGGTTGGGTATTCCGACACCCGTACTTTGCGTAAGCACTTTATGGAACAGTTTGGCGTATCCCCCTCTAAATATATAAATAGCGCTGATTTATATTCTATAGGTTGATATTATATAGTTTCAGTTTATTATATAATGTCTTCCGGTCGATATTGAGCAATTGTGCTGCCTTACTTTTATTATTTCCGGTCTGGCGCAATGCTTCCAGAATGTGTTCTTTCTCCGTCTCTTCATTGCGTAGCGCCATACTTGCCGGACAAGCAGTAGTCGTCTCCAGCAATTCGGTTCCTAATTCAAGAAGAGTGATGAAACTGCCTTGTGCCAGTAAAGTAGCTCTTTTAACGATATTCTTCATCTGGCGTAAGTTGCCCGGCCAGTGATAGTTGAGCAAAGCTTGTGATGCTTTCGAGTCGAAACCGATCAGGTGTTTGTCAAGCTCCTTGTTTGCCTGGTCGAGGAAGAAATTGGCAAACAGCAGTATGTCTTCTTTTCGTTCTTTCAGGTCGGGCATCCGCAGGGTAAATTCGTTGATACGGTGGAAAAGGTCTTCACGGAAAGTTCCCTTTTCGATGGCCTGTTCCAGATTCTCGTTGGTAGCAGAAACCAGACGGATATCAACCGCTACTTCCTGTGTGGAACCGACCGGACGGATCTTTCTCTCTTGCAGGGCACGGAGAAGTTGTATCTGCACCTCATAGCCGAGATTGCCTATCTCATCCAAAAAGATAGTACCGCCATTGGCTGCAACAAACGCTCCTGTTTTGTCAGTCAGTGCTCCTGTAAAAGAGCCTTTCACGTGACCGAAGAATTCGGATGCGGCTAATTCTTTGGGAATCGAACCGCAATCTACCGCGATAAACGGTTTATCGTTTCGTTTACTCAGTTGATGGATACGGTGTGCCACATACTCTTTTCCCGTTCCGCTGGAGCCGTTGATCAGTACGGACATATTAGTTGGAGCGACCAGACCTACATAATTATAGAGTTGCTTGGCGGCATCACTTTCTCCTTCCAGATAAGCATGATGAGTCTCGGCATTATTGGAGGATACGGCAGAAGAACTTTTTTTTGCAGGGGCTTTGGCAGTGTTATGAACGGCTGAGGTTTCTTTCGCTTGCAAAGCTTCCGACATTTTTTTCAGCAATTCTTCCGGGTTCACCGGTTTGGCAACGTAGTCACGTGCTCCCAGTTTCATAGCCTGCACTGCCGATTGGATATCGGCATAGCCGGTCATAATAATCAAAGGTATATCGATTCCCTTTTCGTTCATCCACTTCAGAAGATCGATACCATCGTGATCGGGTAAACGCAAATCGGACAGGATCAAGTCTGCTCCTTGTCCTTCAATGTGCTTCTGGGCACGGGCAATGTTACTCACTGACGATACTTCAAACCCTTTTTTTCCTAGCCAGGTTTTCAGCATCATTCCGAAAGTGATATCGTCTTCAATAATTAATATGGATTTCATCATACTCTCTTTTGCCTCTTTTTAATGCTGCAAAGGTAAGAGGATTTGGGCGAAAGTAGTATATTTGCAAACTTAAATTAAATAAAAGTGTTATGAAAAAGATTGCATACTTACTATTAACCATATCGTTTTGCGGACTTACAGCCTGCAAAACCGGAACAAAAAAAGGAGGAAATATGGACAACGAAACGTTGGTTAAGATTGAAACAACCTTGGGAGACATCAAGGTTAAGTTGTATAACGAGACGCCTAAACATCGTGATAATTTCATTAAACTGGCGGAAGAGGGTGTTTATGAAGGAACGCTGTTCCATCGTGTTATCAAAGATTTCATGATTCAGGCAGGTGATCCGGATTCAAAGAATGCACCGAAAGGAAAGATGCTGGGAGCAGGAGATGTGGGTTACACACTTCCGGCTGAGTTTGTATATCCGAAGTATTTTCACAAAAAAGGTGCTTTGTCGGCTGCCCGTCAGGGAGACAATGTGAATCCGAAGAAGGAATCTTCCGGTTGCCAGTTCTATATTGTAACAGGTAAAGTCTACAATGATTCCACTTTGCTGGGCATGGAAAGCCAGATGAATGAAAATAAGATCAATGTTATTTTCAATACATTGGCTCAGAAGCATATGAAGGAAATCTATAAGATGCGGAAAGAGAACGATGAAAACGGTCTCTATGAATTGCAGGAAAAACTTTTTGCGCAGGCCCAGGAAGAAGCTGCCAAGCAACCGGAATTTCATTTTACACCGGAGCAGGTCGAGGCTTACACGACAGTAGGAGGTACTCCGCATTTGGACGGCGAATATACGGTCTTCGGCGAAGTGGTAGAAGGGATGGATATTGTGGATAAAATCCAGCAGGTGAAAACCGACCGTAGCGACCGCCCCGAAGAAGACGTGAAAATAGTAAAAGTAGAAGTACTAGATTAAGTAGAATGAAGATTAACAGGCATATTCTGGATAATGGGTTGCGTTTGGTACACTCGCAGGACGAAAGTACACAGATGGTAGCTCTTAATATATTATATAATGTGGGAGCACGCGACGAACATCCCGAGCATACCGGCTTCGCCCATTTGTTCGAACACTTGATGTTCGGAGGTTCGGTGAATATCCCCGATTATGATATGCCGCTGCAACTGGCAGGCGGTGAGAATAATGCCTGGACCAATAATGACATCACCAATTACTACCTCACTGTACCCCGGCAAAATGTAGAAACCGGTTTTTGGCTGGAATCTGACCGTATGCTGAGCCTCGATTTCAGTGGGCGGAGTCTGGAAGTACAGCGTGGAGTAGTAATGGAAGAATTCAAGCAACGTTGCTTGAATCAGCCTTATGGAGATGTTGGTCATCTTTTGCGCCCTTTGGCATACCGGACACATACTTATCAGTGGCCTACCATTGGGAAAGATTTGTCGCATATAGCCAATGCGACACTGGAAGAAGTGAAAGCATTCTTCTTCCGTTTCTATGCCCCGAACAATGCAATCTTGGCTGTAACGGGGAATATTGCTTTTGAAGAAGCAGTCGCATTGACGGAGAAATGGTTTGGCCCTATCCCTCGCAGGGAGGTTCCTCAACGGAATCTTCCGCAGGAACCGGAGCAGACGGAAGAAAGGCGGTTGACGGTAGAGCGAAACGTACCCCTTGATTCTTTATTCATGGCGTATCATATGTGCAGCCATGATCATCCGGATTATTATGCTTTTGATATATTGTCGGATTTGTTGAGTAACGGTCGTTCCAGTCGTTTGAATCAGCATCTGGTGCAACAAAAGCAACTGTTTTCAAGTATTGACGCTTATATCTCCGGTAGTGTGGATGCCGGATTATTCCATATCTCCGGCAAACCTTCGGCAGGTGTATCGCTGGAACAGGCGGAAGCGGCTGTGCGTGAAGAACTGGAGCGTTTGCAACAAGAACCTGTAGACGAACAGGAACTGGAAAAAGTAAAGAATAAATTCGAATCGACACAGATATTCGGCAATATCAATTATTTGAATGTCGCTACCAATCTGGCATGGTTCGAACTGTTAGGCAGAGCGGAAGACATGGAAAAGGAAGTGGACCGTTATCGCGCTGTTACTGCCGGACAGTTGCAAAGAGTTGCCCAGTCTGCTTTCCGGAAAGAGAATGGAGTGATACTTTATTATAAAAAACAAGTGTCCTGATTCTCTCCTTTGGAGTGGGACATTTTATAGAGGCAACATCGGGATGCAAAGTTGCCGGGATATGCGATTAACTACGGAAAAATAAATGAGAAATATCTATAGTATATATAAGGAACATTACAAGGCACTGCTCTCTCTCGGATTGCCCATTGTAATCGGGCAAATAGGAGTTATCGTGCTTGGTTTTGCCGATACGTTGATGATTGGACACCATAGTACGATAGAACTGGGTGCTGCCTCCTTCGTTAATAATGTATTCAATCTGGTGATTATTTTCAGCACAGGTTTCTCGTATGGGCTGACTCCTATTGTAGGAGGCTTGTATGGAACTCATCAGTATGCTCCGGCAGGACAGGCATTGCGCAACAGCTTGCTGGCAAATTTATTGGTAGCACTCTTACTCACAATTGCTATGACTGTCCTTTACTTCAATGTGGAGAATCTGGGGCAGCCGGAGGAACTTATTCCTCTGATTAAACCTTATTATCTGGTTCTGCTGGCTTCACTTGTCTTTGTGATGCTTTTCAATGGCTTCAAGCAGTTTACGGATGGAATTACGGACACTAAAACTGCCATGTGGATATTGCTCGGTGGAAACGTGCTGAATATCATTGGTAATTATATCCTGATATACGGAAAGCTGGGCTTGCCGGAAATGGGTTTGCTGGGTGCCGGTATCAGTACGCTGCTCTCGCGTATCGTGATGGTGATCGTGTTTGTTATTATCTTTATGCGGAGTCCGCGTTTTCTTCGTTTTAAACTCGGCTTTTATCGTTTGGGATGGTCTAAAGCTATCTTCGGACGTTTAAATTCTCTGGGCTGGCCGATTGCTTTTCAGATGGGGATGGAGACAGCTTCGTTCAGTTTGAGTGCGGTGATGATTGGCTGGTTGGGCACGATTGCACTGGCTTCTCATCAGGTCATGCTGGCCATTTCTCAGTTTACTTTCATGATGTATTATGGGATGGGAGCTGCTGTAGCTGTCCGTGTGAGTAACTTTAACGGGCAGGGCGATATACTCAATGTACGTCGTTCGGCTTATGCCGGTTTTCATCTGATGATGGCGTTGGGTGTTGTGCTTTCTTCTATTGTATTCCTTTGCCGCAATTATTTGGGAGGCTGGTTTACCGACAGCACCGAGGTGGCGGCTATGGTGACTTCACTGATTTTCCCATTCCTGGTATATCAGTTTGGCGATGGATTGCAGATTACCTTTGCCAATGCTTTGCGTGGAATCTCAGATGTGAAATTAATGATGCTGATTGCCTTCATTGCTTATTTCCTCATTTCGCTTCCGGTCGGTTACTTTTGCGGATTTGTGCTGGAATGGGGGATAATAGGTGTCTGGATGGCATTTCCTTTTGGGTTGACCAGTGCCGGTCTGATGTTATGGTGGCGTTTCCATCAGAAGACGAAACTTCCGTCCCCGATTCAAAATAAATAATTCAAAATCTTTATTTGCCTATGGCTTCCTTCCGCTTCACCAAACTGAAAATAACCATTGGCTATATTTTGCTGTTGGCGATTCTTCTTTTTTCTCTGGTGTTTGTGCATCAGGAAATGGAAACACTGTCGGCTGCAGACGATCAGCAGAATCTGAGAACAGACAGTCTGCTGACCCTTCTTCACGAAAAGGACCAGAATACCCTTCAGATGCTGCGGGTATTGAGCGAGGCGAATGACAGCTTGCTTTCCGCTTCAGAAATTGAAGAAATCATCTCCGAACAGCAGGATTCGGTGATTACCCAGCAACGGGTACAGCATCGGGTCATTACCAAACGCGATTCTTTGATAACTACCCCCAAAAAGAAAGGCTTTTTCAAACGCTTGGGGGAAGTGTTCGCACCTTCTAAAAAAGATACTGCCGTGTTGGTCAACACTTCTCTGGAAGTGGCTACCGATACAATTCTGGAACCTGTTAAGTCGGCGGATTCTCTTCAGCATAAGATTCGCATGGCTACCGAAGAGAAACGCTTGCAACGGCGAAGAACGATCCGGCGTACCAGTACGAGGTATCAGCGGATGAACACACAGTTGACCGCAAGAATGGATAGCCTGATTAAGGGGTATGAGGAGAAAATGACTGAACGTGCCCGTCAGGATGCGGCACTTCAGCAGGAGGTGAGGATGCGTTCGGCAAGCATCATTGCAGGCATCGCTATTGGTGCTGTATTCCTGTCTGCTTTTTTTCTGATTCTGATCATGCGGGATATCACTCGCAGCAATCGTTATCGAAGCCAGCTTGAAGAAGCGAATAAGCGGGCGGAAGATTTGCTTGTCGCCCGTGAAAAGCTGATGCTTGCTATTACCCATGACTTCAAGGCACCGTTGGGCTCTATCATGGGATATACGGAACTGTTGTCCCGGCTGACCGAAGATGAACGGCAACGATTCTACCTGGACAATATGAAGAGCTCTTCGGAACATTTACTGAAGTTAGTAAGCGACTTGCTTGATTTTCACCGTCTCGATCTTAATAAGGCAGAAGTGAACCGGATTGTTTTTAATCCGTCCCAGCTATTTGAGGAAATCCGTGTTTGCTTTGAACCGCTGACAGCGGCAAAAGGCTTGGTATTGCAATGTCATATTGCTCCGGAGTTATCGGAGAAGTATATCAGTGACCCTTTGCGCATTCAGCAGATTGTGAATAATCTCTTGTCCAATGCTGTGAAATTCACTCAGCAGGGTGAGATAACGTTATCTGTCAGTTATGATGCTTCGAAGCTGACCATTGCGGTCTCGGATACCGGAAAAGGCATGGCGTCAGAAGATCGGGAACGTATTTTTCAGGAATTTACCCGCCTTCCCGGTGCGCAGGGAGAAGAAGGATTCGGGCTGGGATTGTCTATCGTACATAAGTTGGTTCTTCTGCTTGAAGGTACCATCGATGTGCAAAGTACCTTGGGAAAAGGAAGTTGCTTCACTGTCGTGTTGCCACTCTTTCCGGTAGGTAAGTCGATTGTGGAGAATAAGCCTTTTGGAAGCAGAATCAGAAAAATACCGGCAGGTGCAGAGGTTCCCGGAGAGGATGCTTCTTCTGAAGAGAATACATTGAACGAAGAAACAGATGTTATCCCACCTATGAAGGTTATCCGTGTGCTTCTGATTGATGATGATAAGATTCAGTTGAACCTGACTGCCGCCATGCTGAAGCAACATGGCATTGATGCAGTCTGTTGTGAACAATTGGAGGAACTGACAGAACAATTGCGTTCTTCAACTTTTGATGTACTGCTGACTGATATACAGATGCCTGCCATCAACGGTTTTGATCTGGTAAAATTATTGCGTGCCTCTAATATCCCTCAGGCCCGTAATATTCCGGTAATTGCTGTCACGGCACGCAGTGAAATGGATGAAAAGGCGTTGCATGAACATGGCTTTGCCGGATGCCTGCACAAACCTTTTACAGTAAAAGAACTGTTGCTGACCTTGAATGAAGGTCAGATGGCGGCTGATGAGGCACATATAACACACGATATGCAACTGACAGCAGATGCACTACCTGAAGAGAATCCCTCGACAGAGATTGATTCAAAGCGTGAAAGTGCTCATCCTTCATTCAATTTCTCTGCACTTACCGCCTTCTCGGAAGATGACCCGGAAGCAGCACGTTCCATTATCCGGACTTTTGTCGAAGAGACCGGAAAGAATGCCGAACGGATGCAGCAGGCATTGGTTGACAGGGAGGTGGACGGAATTGCCGCCATGGCTCATAAACTGCTTCCTCTTTTTATTTTAATAGGTGCTTCTGAGTCAGTTGCTCCATTAAAATGGCTGGAGTCTTGTCGTGGAGAAGCGTTCTCCGGTGATATAGAAAAGACTGCGTTGGAAGCGCTGGAGGCAGTTCGCAAAGTAATTCGCGCTGCTGAAGATTATGGTCTGGAGGCACGTTAGATCTCAGCTACTATGTGCTTCAGGTTAAGCTCCCGGTGTACGACCTGTGCCACTCCGTTGTCACACTTGTGCCAAGGGCTTGGCACGGTTGTGCCAAAGGCGTGGCACAGTTGTGCCAAAGGCGCGGCACAGACATAGGCTAGTAGTAAAAAGAGAAGATGTCGCTGGTTTTCTCACATTTTAGCTCTTCGACAAACCTTTTTTCAAAGTAATTTGTTTACTTTGTATCACTTTTACACTGACACATCCTGCATGAAACGAAAATGGATAAGACGGGTGAGCTGGATATTGCTTACTCCTATAATACTTTTTGTAATACTAATGGTATTACTTTATATACCTCCTGTTCAGAATCTTTTGCGACGGGAGGTTACTGCGTATGCTTCTAAGGCAACCGGAATGCAGATTCAGGTAGAACGGATAGACCTTCGTTTTCCGTTAAATCTGTTGGTACGGGGAGTGGAAGTCATACAGCAGCCGGATACTTTATTGTCTTTGGAAAGCCTGAATGTTCGCGTACAGGCATGGCCGTTATTAAAGGGAAAAGTAGAAGTGGACGATGTCACTTTGAGTCAGGTGGCGGTTAATTCTGCCGACCTGATAGAAGGAATGCAGATAAAAGGTGTTCTGGGACGTTTCTTCCTGCAAAGTCATGGAGTCGATTTATCTAATGAAACAGCAGTTGTCAACCGGGCGGAGTTATCCGATACCCATATACAACTCTTGATGAATGATACCACGACTGCTCCCAAAGATACGACGGCGTCCGCGCCTGTGAATTGGAAGGTGGACCTTCATCAACTGAAGTTGAAGAATATATCATTCGATATGCAACTGCCTGCCGATTCCCTGAAGATGGCAGCCTATATAGGTGAAGCGACTGTTGACGATGCCAAAGCGGATTTAAAGAACCAGTTCTATGGGTTGAGGCAGTTTCTTTTGTCGGGTGCCTCTGCCAGTTATGATACCGGAGAAGCCGGGCCGACAGAAGGTTTTGACGCTTCCCATATGGCAGTCCGGAACATCCGTATCGGTCTGGACTCGTTGCTCTATGAAGGCAGAAACATGAATGCCGTCATTCGCGAAATAACCATGGAAGAACGTTCGGGACTGAGCATTACGTCGCTGACAGGACGACTCTTTTCTAATGATTCTATTATCCGTATTCCTGATTTGAAGCTGCAAACTCCTCATTCAGAGATCAATTTATCCGCCCAGACTTATTGGGAACTTGTGAACATTCCGACGACAGGCCGTTTATCCGCCAATTTTAGTGCCTATATAGGCAAGGAAGACGTCATGCTTTTTGCCGGCGGATTGCCTCAGACGTTCAAAGAAGCATATCCGTTCCGTCCGTTAGTGGTGCGTGCCGGTACGGATGGAAATCTGAAAGAAATGCAGATTTCACGTTTCACTGTAGATCTGCCGGGTGCTTTCTCGCTGAAAGGAGGAGGTATTTTGGAGAACCTGACAGACAGTTTGAGGCGTTCGGGTACTATTGGTCTGGATATGGTCACTCAAAATCTGAACTTTCTGACGGGACTGACCGGAGTGACACCCGATGGCTCTCTAGTGGTTCCCGATAGTATGAGCCTTAAAATGAAGATGGAGATGAACGGGCCTCAGTATAAGGCAAAGCTTGACCTTAAAGAAGGTAAAGGCAGCATGAATGTAAATGCTGCATTAAATAGCTTGACAGAGGTCTATACAGCTGACTTAAAAATAAATGACCTGCAGCTTCATAATTTCCTTCCGAAAGACTCAATCTATGAACTGTCTCTTTCGGCAGATGCCGCTGGTAGAGGATTGGATGTTATGTCTTTCCATTCTTTTGCCAAGCTGAATCTCTCCTTGGATCAGCTTCATTATGCCCGCTACCATCTTTCAAATGTCCATTTGACGGGAAATCTCAAAGGCGCTTTGGCGACGGCTCAGCTTACCAGTGACAATGAGCTTCTGAAAATGACTGCTAATGCAGAATATAATTTAGCTCACAGTTATCCGGATGGAAAAGTAACCGTTGACGTCACCCAGCTTGATTTGCACGAACTGGGGCTTATACCGAAGCCGATGAAGCGTCCGCTGGCATTCAATTTAAGCGGAGAGGCACGGCAGAACCGTGTTTTCACCCATTTCACATCCGGTGATATGAAACTGAATCTGAGTGCCCGTGCCGGTGTATATCCGCTGATTCGTCAGTCTACCCGTTTTGTCGACGTGCTGATGAAACAGATAGATGAAAAGTTATTGGATCATGCTGCTTTGCGTGAGGCATTGCCGTCCGCCATTTTCTCTTTCTCGGCAGGGAAGGAGAATCCGTTGGCATATTATATGGCAATGAAAAATATATCTTTCCATGATGCCTCCATGAAATTTGGCACAGCCCCCGATTGGGGAATCAATGGAAAAGCAGCCATTCACGCCTTGAAAGTGGATACCTTGCAGTTGGATACTGTCTTCTTCACGGTCAAGCAAGATACCACCCGCATGAACCTGCGTGCCGGAGTCATTAACGGACCGAAGAATCCCCAATTCTCTTTCACTACGATTCTGACAGGAGAGATTCGTGACCGTGATGCCGAACTGATAGCAGAATATAAGAATGGAAAAGGAGAAACCGGTGTATTGCTTGGTGTCAATGCCCGTCCGCTGGTTGGAGGACGCGGGAAAGGAGACGGACTGGCTTTTACGCTGATTCCGGCAGAACCGATTATTGCATTCCGTAAATTTCATTTCAATGAGAATCACAACTGGATATATCTGCATAAGAATATGCGTGTCTACGCCAATGTGGATATATGGGATGATGAAGGCATGGGATTCCGTGTCCATTCGGTAGAGGGGGATACGGTTTCTTTACAGAATATTGATGTTGAAATCCGGAGAATCCGTCTGGATGAAATAACGAGCGTACTGCCTTATTTCCCCGAAATAACCGGATTATTCTCAGCCGAAGCACACTACATACAGACGGAAAAAGACCTTCAGCTTTCTGCGGAAGCATCAATTGATGAACTGACTTATGAACGCCAGCGTATTGGTGATGTCACTCTGGGAGCTACGTGGTTACCGGGTGAGCAGGGAAAGCAGTATCTGAACGCTTATCTGAATCATGATAAAGTAGAAGTACTGGTAGCAGACGGTAAGCTGCTCCCTACTTCGACGGGTAAGGATAGCCTGGAAGTAAATACGACACTGGAACACTTCCCGCTGCATATAGCCAATGTCTTTATCCCCGACGAACTTGTTACGCTTGCCGGTGATATGGACGGAGAACTGAGCATTACGGGCAGTACCGAACAACCTTTAATCAACGGCGAACTGATACTGGACAGCGTATCTGTCCTGTCACGCCAGTATGGTGCTAACTTCCTGTTTGATAACCGCCCTGTACAATTGAAGAACAATCGTCTGATCTTTGATAAGTTCGCCATTTACACCACAGGAAAGAATCCGTTTACGATTGACGGTTATGTCGACTTCCGGGATATGTCCCGCCCGATGGCAAGTCTGAACCTGTTGGCGGAGAACTATACCTTATTGAATGCGAAGCGCACCCGTGAGAGCCTTGTCTACGGAAAGGTATCCGCTGATTTGCGGGCAACTATAAAAGGACCATTGGACGGGTTGAATATGCGTGGCAATCTGAATCTGTTAGGCAACACGGACGTTTCCTATGTGCTGACCGATTCACCGTTGACTGTGCAGGACCGTCTGGGAAGTCTGGTGACATTTACTTCATTCAGCGATACCACCACAGTTGTCCGCCAGGAAGTGCCTACGGTGTCTTTGGGAGGGCTGGATATGGTAATGATGGTTCATATTGACCCTTCTGTCCGCGTGAAAGTGGATTTGGATGCAAGCAATGATAACCGTGTCGAGCTGGAAGGAGGCGGTGATCTTTCGATGAAGTATACTCCGCAGGGCGACCTGACCCTGACCGGACGTTACACCCTGAGCGGTGGATTGATGAAGTATTCCTTGCCTATCATTGCTGTCAAAGAATTTGCCATTGATAACGGCAGTTACGTAGAATGGACCGGAAACCCGATGGACCCCATGCTGAACTTCAAGGCGACCGACCGTATCCGTGCTTCCGTGTCCGAAGGAGAGAATGGAGGAACGCGAATGGTTAACTTTGATGTTTCCATTGTCGTGAAGAACCGGCTGGATAATCTTTCTTTTGCGTTTGATGTAGCAGCTCCGGAAGATGCGACCATACAGAATGAACTGACTGCTATGGGAGCAGAAGAGCGGGGAAAACAGGCGCTTTATATCATGTTGATGAAAACTTATCTCGGCACCGGACCGATTGGCGGCGGAGGGGGCGGCCTCGGCAAGTTGAATATGGGTTCTGCCCTGAATTCCGTGTTGAGCAGTCAGATAAACTCGCTGATGGGTAACCTGAAGAATGCAAGCGTTTCTGTAGGTGTCGAAGATCATGATGCCTCGGATACTGGCGGCAAGCGTACGGACTATAGTTTCCGTTATTCACAACGCCTCTTTAACAACCGTTTCCAGATTGTGATCGGCGGTAAGGTATCTACAGGAGAGAATGCGACGAATGATGCCGAGTCCTTCATTGATAATATCTCTTTGGAATATCGTCTGGATCGTACGGGAACCCGTTATGTCCGTTTATTCTATGATAAAAACTACGAAAGTGTACTCGAAGGGGAGATTACGGAAACCGGAGTCGGTCTGGTACTTCGCAAGAAACTGGACAAACTCAGTGAACTGTTCATCTTTAAGAAAAAGAAGTAAGAATGAAAGATATACGTATTAACATATTAGCAGGCTGGCTGATCAGTGTAGTCTTGTTTTCGGCTTGTTCGGTGACGAAACATCTGCCCGAAGGTGAAATTCTCTATACCGGAGGAAAAACGGTGGTTGTCAATAAATCATCGACACGGGTTGGCGAAACAGCTTTGACGGAAATCAATGCAGCTTTGGCCAAAACTCCCAGTACTACCTTGCTGGGAGGCTTTCTGCCTATTCCTTTTAAAATGTGGATGTATAACGACTTTGTGAAGTATAAGAAAGGATTCGGCAAATGGATGTTTAACCGCTTTGCCGCCAATCCTCCCGTGTTTATTTCTACGGTCAATCCCGAAGTGCGTGTCAAGGTAGCTACCAATCTGCTCCGTGATTATGGATATTTCAATGGAAAGGTGACTTGCGAAACATTGGTTGATAAGAAAGACAGTCTGAAAGCAAGTCTTCTCTATACGGTAGATATGAAGAATCCTTATTTTATTGATACCGTTTATTATCAGCGTTTCACTCCCCAGACTCTGAAGATTATGGAACGTGGGCGTCGTATGTCCTACATTACCCCCGGCGAACAGTTTAATGTGGTCGATTTGGATGAAGAACGTTCCCGCATCAGTGCTCTTTTGCGTAACCGCGGATATTTTTTCTTCCGTCCGGATTATATGACTTATCAGGCGGACACCACTTTAGTGCCCGGCGGTCATATCAGCCTTCGCCTGATTCCTGTTCCGGGTTTGCCTACTGCTGCCCAACGTGCTTATTATGTGGGAGACGCTTCGGTATATCTTTTCGGAAAGAATGGAGAAGCTCCTAACGACAGTATCTTGTATAAGAATCTGAATATCCACTATTATGATAAGTTGCGGGTTCGTCCTAATATGCTTTATCGGTGGATGAATTATCAACAATTTGTGCGGAGCAAACAGATGAGAGCTTCCAACCGTACTCGCCTTTATAGCCAGTACCGTCAGGAACAGGTTCAGGAGAAACTGAGCCAGCTGGGTATATTCAGCTATCTTGATATGCAATATGCTCCCAGAGATACGACAGCCGCTTGTGATACGCTGGATGTCACTATGCAGGCTACGTTTGCCAAACCGCTGGATGCAGAACTGGAACTGAACGTGGTAACGAAGAGTAATGACCAGACTGGCCCCGGTGCTTCTTTTGGTGTCACCCGTAATAATGTATTCGGAGGTGGCGAAAGCTGGAATGTCAAATTGAAAGGATCTTACGAATGGCAAACCGGAGGCGGAGAGAAGAGCTCGCTGATGAACAGTTGGGAAATGGGACTTTCTACCTCTCTGACTTTTCCGAGAGTCGTTTTCCCGCATTTGGGTAAACGGGAATTTGACTTCCCCGCTACGACGACTTTCCGTTTGTATATCAATCAGTTGAACCGGGCTAAATACTATAAACTGCTGTCCTTCGGGGGCAATGCTACATACGATTTCCAGCCTTCCCGTACCAGCAGGCACAGTATTACCCCTTTTAAACTGACATTTAATGTCTTGCAGCATCAGTCTGAGGATTTTAAAGAAATAGCTGAAGCTAATCCTGCACTGTATGTCAGTCTTAGGAACCAGTTTATTCCGGCGATGGAATATACGTATACGTATGACAATGCTTCGGTCCGCCGGATAAAGAACCCTATCTGGTGGCAGTCTACCGTCACTTCGGCGGGTAATATCACTTCCCTTATTTACCGTGCTTTTGGCAAGCCGTTCAATGAAGAGGATAAGAGTTTGCTGGGGGCTCCGTTTGCACAGTTTGTGAAGTTGAATACGGAGTTGCGTCATTTGTGGAACATAGATAAGAATAATGCGATAGCCAGCCGCATGGCAGTAGGTGCACTGTTTACTTATGGCAATGCCACGATAGCTCCCTATAGTGAACAATTTTATGTAGGTGGTGCCAATAGTATCCGTGCTTTTACAGTGCGCAGCGTCGGTCCGGGCGGTTATCATCCGGAAGAGGGAAAATATTCCTATCTCGATCAGACAGGAACCTTCCGTTTTGAGGCGAACGTGGAATATCGTTTCCGCATTTTCAAGAGTTTTTGGGGAGCCACTTTTCTGGATGCCGGAAACGTGTGGTTATTGCGTAAGGACAGGAAACTTTTAGCTGATGGAACAGAAGCACGCCCCAATTCACAACTTCGTCTGAAAACTTTTCCTAAACAAATCGCTTTGGGAACCGGTGTCGGTATCCGTTATGACATGGATATTCTTGTATTCCGTCTCGACTTTGGTATTCCTCTGCATCTGCCTTATGATACGGACCGTAGCGGTTATTATAATGTAACCGGAGCTTTCTTAAAGAATTTGGGAATACATTTTGCTATCGGTTACCCGTTCTAATGAATGATTTTTGTACGATATTAGTGAAGAATGATTGATATTTGTCCTGTTGGATTCAACTATTTTCGTAAATTTGCAACGAAATCTGATGCCGTTGACATCACTAACCTTTTAATATTACACAATTTATGAAACCAACTTTATTCTTATTGGCTGCTGGTATGGGTAGCCGTTATGGAGGCTTGAAACAATTGGACGGACTGGGTCCGAATGGCGAAACTATTATGGATTACTCTATCTATGATGCTATCAATGCCGGTTTTGGTAAGCTTGTATTTGTAATCCGCAAAGATTTTGAACAGGATTTCCGCGAAAAGATTATTTCTAAATACGAAGGCCATATTCCTTGCGAATTGGTATTCCAGTCTATCAATGATCTTCCGGAAGGCTTCACATGTCCGGCAGACCGTACAAAACCATGGGGTACAAACCATGCGGTAATGATGGGAGCTGATGTGATTAGTGAACCGTTTGCGGTAATCAACTGTGATGACTTCTATGGTCGTGACTCATTTCAGGTAATGGGCAAATTCCTGTCTGTTCTTCCCGAAAACTCCAAGAACGTTTATTCAATGGTAGGCTTCCGTGTAGGAAATACCTTGAGCGAAAGCGGTACGGTATCTCGCGGTATCTGCGGTACAGATGCCAACAACTTGCTGACTTCAGTTGTTGAGCGTACGAAGATTCAACGTATGGACGGAGAAGTAAAATATATCGATGATAACGGTGAATGGACCGCTACTCCTGATACAACTCCGGTAAGTATGAATTTCTGGGGCTTTACTCCCGACTACTTTGCCTATAGCCAAGAGTTCTTCAAAACATTCCTGAGCGATCCGAAGAACATGGAGAACCTGAAGAGCGAATTCTTTATCCCATTGATGGTGGATAAATTGATCAATGACGGAACTGCAACTGTGGAAGTTCTGGATACTACCAGCAAATGGTTTGGTGTGACTTATCCGGAAGACCGTCAGAGCGTAGTAGATAAGATTCAGGCATTGGTAGATGCCGGTGAATATCCTGCTAAATTGTTCTAAAGAAAAGCTTTTGATAAAGATAGGAAGCAGTCATTCATAGGAATGACTGCTTTTTTTGTCTGTCATAACGGATAATACTACCCTTTTTCCAATAATTATTCATTATCTTTGCAATCCAAAATCTTATAAATCAGAGACAGAAGTGATTTCAGTAGAAGGACTATCAGTAGAATTTAATGCGACACCGCTCTTTGCGGACGTCAGCTATGTTATCAATAAAAAAGACCGTATCGCGTTGGTCGGTAAAAACGGTGCGGGCAAATCGACTATGCTGAAAATATTGGCAGGTCTGCAAAACCCGACTCATGGCGTAGTAGCCGTTCCCAAAGATGTAACGATTGGTTATCTGCCACAGGTGATGATCCTTTCGGATGTCCGTACGGTGATGGAGGAAGCAGAGCTAGCCTTCGAGCACATTTTCGAACTTCAGGCAAATCTAGAACGGATGAACCAGCAGCTTGCCGACCGAACCGACTATGAATCCGAAGAATACCATCAGTTAATAGACCGCTTCACACATGAAAACGACCGCTTCCTGATGATGGGCGGAACCAACTTTCAGGCGGAAATAGAACGTACCCTGTTGGGATTGGGGTTCAGTAGAGAAGACTTTACTCGTCCGACTTCCGAGTTTTCCGGTGGATGGCGTATGCGTATCGAGCTTGCAAAGCTTTTACTTCGCCGTCCGGATGTACTTCTGCTCGACGAGCCGACCAACCACTTGGATATCGAAAGTATACAATGGCTGGAAAATTTCCTGTCTACCCGTGCCAATGCCGTAGTACTGGTCAGCCATGACCGTGCATTTCTCAATAATGTAACTACTCGTACCATTGAGATTACTTGCGGTCAGATTTACGACTATAAAGTGAAGTATGATGAGTTCGTCGTATTACGCAAAGAACGTCGTGAACAGCAACTCCGTGCTTACGAGAATCAACAGAAACAGATACAGGATACGGAAGACTTTATCGAACGTTTCCGTTATAAGGCAACCAAAGCCGTACAGGTACAAAGCCGTATCAAACAACTGGAAAAAATAGACCGCATTGAAGTGGACGAGGAAGACAACTCTTCCCTCCGTTTGAAATTCCCCCCTGCCAGCCGTAGCGGAAATTATCCGGTTATTTGCGAAGATGTACGTAAGGCATACGGACATCATGTTGTTTTCCACGATGTGAATCTGACGATTAACAGAGGAGAAAAAGTAGCATTTGTCGGAAAGAACGGAGAAGGTAAGTCCACACTGGTAAAATGTATTATGGGCGAGATTGATTTTGATGGCAAACTGACGATTGGGCATAACGTACAGATCGGCTACTTTGCACAGAATCAAGCGCAGATGCTGGATGAGAACGTGACGGTATTTGATACGATCGACCGGGTGGCGACGGGGGATATCCGGTTGAAGATACGTGATATTCTGGGTGCTTTCATGTTTGGCGGTGAAGCTTCGGATAAGAAAGTAAAAGTGCTTTCCGGCGGAGAACGTACCCGTCTGGCTATGATTAAGCTGTTGCTGGAGCCGGTGAACTTCCTGATTCTGGACGAACCTACCAACCATCTGGATATGCGTTCCAAAGATGTATTGAAGGAAGCTATCCGAGAATTTGACGGAACAGTGATACTTGTCAGCCATGACCGTGATTTTCTGGACGGACTTGCGACTAAAGTATATGAGTTCGGAGGTGGAACAGTGAAAGAACATTTGGGTGGCATCTACGATTTTCTGCAAAAGAAGAAGATCGATAGCCTGAATGAACTTCAGAAAAGTGCTTCTCTTTCAGCTTCTCCTACCGCGTCTGCCAAAGGTAACGAAGCGGATTCGGAGCAGCCTTCAGAGAACAAACTTTCGTATGAGGCGCAGAAGGAACTTAACAAAAAGATAAAAAAACTCGAACGGCAGGTAGCCGATTGTGAAGCTTCGATAGAAGAAACAGAATCTGCCATCGCTATTTTGGAAGCAAAGATGGCAACTCCCGAAGGAGCATCAGATATGCAACTGTACGAACGGCATCAGAAGTTGAAGCAGCAATTGGATACCACTGTTGAAGAATGGGAACGTGTTTCGATGGAGTTGGAAGAAGTGAAAAACTAATTTATTATACAATATGAAAGTAACCAAGTATTTACCAATTCTTGCCGTATGCCTTATGACAACAGGATGTAATAGCAAGAAAGAGGCCGTACTAACGTCCGGTATCGACCTTGCTAATCTGGATACCACGGCAATGCCGGGTACAAGTTTTTATCAGTATGCCTGTGGTGGATGGATTGAAAGTCATCCGCTGACAGACGAGTATTCACGTTTCGGCTCTTTCGATATGCTTCACGAGAAAAGCCGTGAACAGTTGAAGGAACTGATTGCCGAACTGGCTGCAAAGACGGATAACGCTCCGGGCAGCGCTGCTCAGAAAGTGGGTGATCTTTATAATATCGCTATGGACAGCGTGAAACTGAACAAAGAAGGAGCGGCTCCGATCAAAGAAGAAATGGAGGCCATCAATGCACTCAAAGATAAGGAAGAGATTTATACCTACATCGCCGAAAGTCAGAAGAAAGGAATACGTCCTTACTTTACCATGTTTGTAAGTGCGGATGATATGAACAGTTCCATGAATATGGTTCAGACCTATCAGGGCGGTCTCGGAATGGGACAGCGCGATTATTATCTGGAAGATGACGAACAGACTAAAAACATCCGCGACAAATATAAGGAACATCTCGTTAAAATGTTCCAGTTGGCTGGCTATGACGAAGCTACCGCACAGAAAGCAATGACTGCCGTAATGAATATCGAAACACGTCTTGCCAAAGCTGCCCGCTCACAGGTAGAGTTGCGTGACCCGCATGCCAACTATAATAAGATGGATATGGAAACGCTGAAAAAGAACTTCCCTACTTTCAACTGGGATGTTTACTTCACTACTTCCGGGCTGAAAGACCTGAAAGAAGTGAATATCGGTCAGCCCGCAGCCATGAAGGAAGTGGCCGATATCATAAACACAGTACCTCTTGAAGATCAGAAGTTCTATCTTCAATGGAATCTGATCGATGCAGCAGCCTCTTTCCTGAGCGATGATTTTGTAGCACAGAACTTTGACTTCTATAGCAGAACCATGTCCGGCAAGAAAGAAATGCAGCCTCGTTGGAAACGCGCGGTAAGTACCGTAGACGGCTCTTTGGGCGAAGTCGTAGGACAGATGTATGTAGAGAAATATTTCCCTGCCGCTGCCAAAGAACGTATGGTTGCACTGGTGAAGAACCTGCAGAGCTCTTTGGGTGAGCGTATTAAAGCATTGGAATGGATGAGCGAACCGACAAAGGTGAAAGCGCTGGAGAAACTGGCTACCTTCCATGTAAAGATCGGTTATCCGGATAAATGGAAAGATTACTCTGCTCTGGAAATCAAAGATGATTCTTATTGGGCCAATATCGAACGTGCCAGCCAATGGGATTTCAATGATATGATTGCTAAAGCAGGCAAACCGGTTGACAAGGACGAATGGTTGATGACACCTCAGACGGTGAATGCTTATTATAACCCGACAACCAACGAAATCTGTTTCCCTGCCGCTATTCTGCAGGCTCCGTTCTTCGATATGAACGCTGATGATGCGATGAACTACGGTGCTATCGGTGTGGTAATCGGTCATGAAATGACTCACGGATTCGACGATCAGGGTCGCCAATACGACAAAGACGGTAACTTGAAAGACTGGTGGACGGAAGAAGATGCCAAAAAGTTCGAAGAACGTGCTCAGGTAATGGTGAACTTCTTTGACAGTATCGAAGTGGCTCCCGGTGTGCATGGTAACGGTGAACTGACTTTGGGAGAGAACATAGCCGACCATGGTGGCTTGCAGGTTTCTTTCCAGGCTTTCAAGAAAGCTATGGAAGCAGCACCACTGGAAGTTGTTGACGGATTTACTCCCGAACAGCGTTTCTTCCTCGCTTATGCTAACGTATGGGCAGGACATATCCGTCCGGAAGAGATTCTCCGACTGACCAAACTCGATCCTCACTCTTTAGGAAAATGGCGTGTGGACGGTGCGCTGCCTCATATCCAGAATTGGTACGAAGCATTCAATATCACCGAACATGATCCTATGTTCGTAGCTAAAGACAAACGTGTGTCTATCTGGTAATATTTATTGATTATAACTAATATGCGCAAAGAGGCGTTGACTTTCCACTTGGAATAGTCAACGCTTTTTTTTATTAATTCACACCTTATTTATTACGTACGATAAACAATATTTCGTAACTTTGCACACCAAATACTTAATAAGCAATTCAATGTCAGAGTCTAAAAGAATAAAAACTGCATTGGTATCTGTATACCATAAGGAAGGTTTGGATGAAATTATTACCAAACTTTACGAAGAAGGAGTAGAGTTTCTGTCAACAGGCGGAACTCGTCAGTTTATTGAATCACTAGGATATCCTTGTAAGGCAGTGGAAGATTTGACCACTTATCCTTCAATTCTGGGTGGCAGAGTGAAGACATTACATCCGAAAATCTTCGGAGGTATCCTTTGCCGTCGTGATCTGGAACAGGATATTCAACAGATTGAAAAGTATGAAATCCCCGAAATAGATTTGGTTATTGTCGACTTGTATCCGTTTGAAGCTACCGTAGCTTCCGGCGCATCCGAAGCAGACATCATTGAAAAAATCGATATAGGTGGAATCTCTTTGATTCGTGCTGCCGCCAAGAACTACAACGATGTGATCATCGTAGCTTCTCAGGCTCAATATAAACCATTGCTGGATATGTTGATGGAACACGGTGCTACTTCTTCGCTCGAAGAACGCCGCTGGATGGCAAAAGAAGCATTTGCCGTTTCTTCTCACTACGATTCAGCTATCTTCAATTATTTCGATGCCGGCGAAGGTTCTGCTTTCCGCTGTTCGGTAAACAGCCAGAAGCAACTCCGTTACGGTGAAAACCCTCATCAGAAAGGTTACTTCTACGGAAATCTGGATGCTATGTTCGACCAGATTCACGGTAAGGAAATCTCATATAACAACCTCTTGGATATCAATGCTGCCGTTGATTTGATCGACGAGTACGAAGATCTGACTTTCGCTATCCTGAAACATAACAATGCTTGTGGTCTGGCTTCCCGTTCTACCGTACTGGATGCATGGACAGATGCGTTGGCGGGAGACCCGGTTTCTGCTTTCGGAGGTGTATTGATAACCAACGGAGTGATTGACAAAGCAGCTGCTGAGGAGATCAACAAGATTTTCTTCGAAGTAATTATCGCGCCGGACTATGACGTAGACGCACTCGAGATTCTGGGACAGAAAAAGAACCGCATCATTCTGGTTCGCAAAGAAGCCAAATTGCCGAAGAAGCAATTCCGTGCTTTGCTGAACGGTGTATTGGTGCAGGATAAAGATACGAATATAGAAACGGTGGCTGATTTGAGAACGGTGACAGACAAAGCTCCTACTCCGGAAGAAGTAGAAGATATGTTGTTTGCCAACAAGATCGTAAAGAACAGCAAGTCAAACGCTATTGTGCTGGCCAAAGGTAAACAGCTTCTCGCAAGCGGTGTGGGACAGACTTCACGTGTAGACGCCCTGAAACAAGCAATTGAAAAAGCCAAGTCATTCGGATTCGATCTGCATGGTGCGGTAATGGCGTCAGATGCCTTCTTCCCTTTCCCGGATTGCGTGGAAATTGCGGATAAAGAAGGTATTACAGCAGTCATCCAACCGGGTGGATCAGTGAAAGACGATCTTACTTTTGCATACTGCAACGAGCACGGTATGGCAATGGTGACTACTGGTATCCGTCATTTTAAACACTAATATTAATGAAGAGTGAAGAACTAATAATGAAAAATGCCTGTCCATAACAGCATTCCCCATTCTTAATTCTTCATTCTTAATTCTTCATTTAAAAATATGGGATTATTCTCTTTTACACAAGAAATAGCGATGGACTTGGGAACAGCCAATACCATCATCATCACAAATGGGAAAATTGTGGTGGATGAGCCTTCGGTTGTGGCCTTGGATCGCCGTACAGATAAGATGATCGCCGTTGGGGAAAAGGCGAAGTTGATGCACGAAAAGACCCACGAAAATATACGTACTATTCGTCCGTTGAGGGATGGAGTGATCGCCGACTTCTATGCTTGCGAGCAAATGATGCGCGGTTTGATTAAACAAGTAAATACTCGTAATCACTTGTTCTCACCGTCTCTCCGTATGGTGATCGGTGTACCGTCGGGAAGTACGGAAGTAGAACTCCGTGCCGTTCGTGACTCAGCAGAGCATGCCGGCGGACGTGACGTCTATCTGATATTCGAACCGATGGCTGCGGCGATCGGTATCGGTATTGATGTAGAAGCGCCCGAAGGAAACATGATCGTGGATATAGGTGGTGGATCTACTGAAATTGCCGTTATCTCTTTGGGAGGTATCGTTTCCAACAACTCTATCCGTATCGCCGGAGATGATCTGACCGCAGATATCCAGGAATATATGAGCCGTCAGCACAATGTGAAAGTCAGCGAACGTATGGCAGAACGTATTAAGATCAATGTAGGTGCTGCCCTGACCGAGCTTGGCGATGACGCTCCGGAAGATTATATCGTTCATGGTCCGAATCGTATTACAGCTCTTCCGATGGAAGTGCCCGTATGCTATCAGGAAGTGGCACACTGTCTGGAGAAATCCATTTCCAAGGTAGAGACAGCCATCCTGAGCGCATTGGAAAATACGCCGCCCGAACTATATGCGGATATCGTACACAATGGTATCTATCTTGCCGGTGGTGGTGCATTGCTTCGCGGACTGGACAAGCGTTTGACGGATAAGATTAACATACCTTTCCACATTGCTGAAGATCCTTTGCACGCGGTAGCCAAAGGTACAGGTGTGGCATTAAAGAATGTAGACCGTTTCTCTTTCTTGATGAGATAAAATAATACGGATCATTATTCATGCGGAATTTAATAAACTTCCTTTTGAAATACAATTACTGGTTCCTCTTCATCGTATTAGAGGTAGCCAGTTTTGTTTTGTTATTTCGGTTCAACAGCTACCAGCAGAGTACTTTTTTCACTTCTGCCAATGTGGTTGTAGGGGCAGTTTATGAAGTTTCGGGAGGAATAAGCTCTTATTTTCATCTTAAGTCGGTCAACGAAGACTTGCTGGACCGTAACATGGCACTCGAACAACAAATCACTAATCTGGAAAAGGCGTTGCGGGAGCATCAGGTAGATTCTGTCACTGTAAACAGTATCAAGGAGATACCTCAGACAGATTATCAGTTGTTCAAAGCACGTGTCATAAAGAACAGTCTGAATCAGGCGGATAATTACATTACGCTCGATCAAGGCTCTTCTTCCGGCATCTGCCCTGAAATGGGAGTGGTGGATGGAAACGGAATTGTGGGAATTGTTTATGAAACATCCCCTTCCTATTCGGTAGTGATTTCGGTGTTGAACAGTAAGTCGAATGTCAGTTGCAAGATTGTCGGAAGTGATTATTTCGGTTATCTGAAGTGGGAACATGGAGATTCCCGGTATGCTTATCTGAAAGATTTGCCTCGTCATGCAGAGTTTAATCTGGGTGATACAGTAGTGACAAGCGGCTTTTCTACCGTATTCCCCGAGGGAATCATGGTCGGAACAGTTGATGATATGTCCGACTCACATGACGGGTTGTCTTATTTGTTGAAAATCAAGTTGGCTACCGATTTCGGAAAGGTGAGTGATGTGCGGGTGATAGCCCGGAACGGTCAGCAGGAACAGAAAGAACTGGAAAATAAGACTACGAAATAATGATAATTACCTATATACATAGAATTGGATGGTTCGTCGGGCTGGTACTTCTTCAGGTGCTTATCCTGAACAATGTACATATTGCCGGATATGCTACTCCTTTTCTCTACATTTACTTTATACTGAAGTTCGCTTCCGGAACTTCCCGGAATGAATTGATGCTGTGGGCTTTCTTTTTCGGACTAACCATTGATATCTTTGCCGATACTCCGGGGATGAATGCTGCGGCAACCGTGTTGCTGGCCTTTCTGCGTCCGTCATTGCTGCGTCTGTTTACTCCGCGTGACAATCTGGACAGTATCATCCCGTCTTTCAAGAGCATGGGTATTACTCCTTTTCTGAAATATACCACGGCAAGCGTTTTCGTGCATAGTCTGGCATTACTCAGCATTGAGTTCTTCTCATTTACCAGCATCTGGCTGTTGTTATTGCGGGTGATCTCATGCACCCTTCTGACTTTAACCTGCATTCTTGCTGTAGAAGGAATAAGGAGATAGGAATGGCAAAAGATTATAGATTAGAGAAGCGGAAATTTGTTATCGGGGGTATTGCTTTAACTATTGTGTTGATTTATCTGATACGCCTCTTTGTCTTGCAGATAACGACAGACGACTACAAGAAAAATGCCGACAGCAATGCTTTCCTGAATAAAATTCAATACCCTTCGCGGGGAGCTATTTACGATCGTAACGGCAAACTGCTGGTGTTCAACCAACCGGCTTATGATATCACCCTCGTTCCGAAAGAGGTGGAAAATCTGGATACACTCGATTTATGTGAGTCGTTGGGTATCACCCGTGCCCAGTTCCTCAAGATTATGAGTGATATGAAAGACCGCCGCCGCAATCCGGGATATTCCCGCTATACCAACCAGCTTTTCATGTCGCAGCTTTCTGCTGAAGAGTGTGGCGTCTTTCAAGAGAAACTGTTTAAGTTTCCCGGTTTTTATATTCAGCGGCGTACGATCCGGCAATATTCTTACAATGCGGCTGCCCATGCTTTGGGAGATATCGGTGAGGTATCTGCCAAGGATATGGAGGCGGATGAAGAAGGATATTACATTCGCGGAGATTATATAGGAAAGTTAGGTGTCGAGAGATCTTACGAGAAATACCTGCGTGGAGAAAAAGGAGTGGAGATTCTGCTGCGTGATGCTCACGGACGTATTCAGGGACGTTACATGGATGGAGAGTATGACCGTCCTTCCATTCCCGGTAAGAACTTGACATTGAGCATGGATATTGATTTGCAGATGTTAGGTGAACGGTTGCTGAAGAATAAAATCGGAAGTATTGTAGCTATCGAGCCGGAAACCGGAGAAATCCTTTGTCTGGTATCATCGCCGAACTACGACCCGCACCTGATGATTGGTCGCCAGCGTGGTAAGAATCATCTGATGCTGCAACGTGATAAGCAGAAACCATTGCTCAATCGTGCGTTGATGGGAGTCTATCCTCCGGGATCTACTTTCAAGACGGCGCAGGGATTAACCTTCCTGCAGGAAGGAATCATTACGGAGCAAAGTCCTTCTTTCCCCTGTTCTCACGGCTTCCATTATGGACGTCTGACGGTGGGCTGTCATGCTCATGGTTCGCCTTTGCCTTTGATTCCGGCTATTGCGACTTCTTGTAACTCTTATTTCTGCTGGGGATTATTCCGTATGTTCGGCGATCGTAAGTACGGCTCTCCGCAGAATGCCATAACGGTCTGGAAAGATCACATGGTTTCTCAGGGATTCGGCTATAAATTAGGAGTCGACTTACCCGGAGAAAAACGTGGTCTGATACCTAATGCTCAGTTTTATGACAAGGCTTATCGCGGACACTGGAATGGACTGACGGTGATCAGTATCTCTATCGGACAGGGCGAAATCCTCTCTACCCCTCTTCAGATAGCTAATCTGGGAGCAACAATCGCTAACCGCGGACACTTTACTGCGCCGCATATTGTGAAGGAGATTCAGGATGCGCAGTTAGACAGTATTTACCGTCATCCGCGCAACACTACGATAGAACGCAGACATTATGAATCTGTAGTAGAGGGAATGCGTGCTGCCGCTACCGGAGGTACTTGCCGCATGCTGTCCGTAATGGTTCCGGACCTTGAAGCCTGTGGAAAAACGGGAACGGCACAGAATCGGGGACATGACCATTCTGTGTTTATGGGTTTCGCTCCGATGAACAAGCCTAAGATCGCTATCGCCGTTTATGTGGAGAATGGCGGATGGGGAGCTACTTATGGAGTACCGATCGGTGCATTGATGATGGAACAATATATGAAAGGGAAGTTGTCACCGGAGAATGAGTTAAGAGCAGAAGAAATCAGTAACAGAATCATCTTATATGGTAACGAGGAACGATAGTTTGTGGAAAACATTGGATTGGGTAACGATTGGTATCTATCTGCTTTTGATTGTCGGCGGATGGTTCAGCGTTTGCGGTGCGAGCTATGACTATGGCGATCGTGACTTCCTTGATTTCTCTACCCGTGCCGGAAAACAGTTCGTATGGATTATCTGCTCCTTCGGGCTGGGGTTTGTTCTGCTGATGCTGGAAGACCGGATGTACGATATGTTCGCGTACATTATATATACGGGGATGATTGTGCTGCTTATTGTCACCATCTTTATAGCGCCGGATACGAAAGGATCGCGTTCGTGGCTGGTGATGGGCCCGGTCAGTCTGCAACCCGCCGAATTTGCCAAGTTTGCTACGGCGCTGGCACTCGCGAAATATATGAACTCATACTCATTCAGCATAAAGAAAGAGAAGTGTGCTTTCGTTTTAGGCTTCATCATTCTGCTTCCGATGCTTTTGATTATCGGACAACGGGAGACAGGCTCGGCACTGGTCTATCTTGCATTCTTTTTGGTGCTTTATCGCGAGGGTATGCCCGGAGTAGTGCTTTTTGCCGGTCTGTGTGCGGTGATTTACTTTGTTGTCGGCATTCGTTTCGACGAAGTTTTTATAGCTGATACTCCCACACCTTTAGGAGAATTTATCGTGTTGTTATTGATCCTGTTGTTTGCCGGAGGAATGGTCTGGGTGTACCGTAAAAAGTGGGAACCTACACGGAATATCATCGGGGGAAGTCTGATTATTCTGCTTGTTGCCTATTTGATATCTGAATATGGGATACATTTTAGCCTGGTATGGGTGCAATGGGGGCTTTGTGTCATTGTGGTAGGCTATTTGCTCTATCTGGCATTGAGAGAACGTCAGCGTTCCTATTTCCTGATTGCTCTGTTTGCCATCGGCTCTATCGGCTTCCTGTATTCCAGTAACTACGTATTTGATAACATCTTGGAATCCCATCAGCAAATCCGTATCAAGGTTGTACTTGGTCTGGAAGAAGATCTGACAGGAGCGGGATACAATGTCAATCAGTCAAAGATAGCCATTGGCTCCGGAGGCTTGACCGGGAAAGGATTTCTGAATGGAACACAGACCAAGCTGAAATATGTACCCGAACAAGATACTGACTTCATATTCTGCACAGTAGGAGAGGAGCAGGGATTTATCGGTTCGGCTGCTGTCCTGTTGGCTTTCCTTATATTGATTCTGAGGCTGATTGCTTTATCCGAGCGGCAGACTTCCACCTTCGGACGTGTCTATGGATATTCGGTGGTCAGTATTTTCCTTTTCCACCTTTTCATTAATGTGGGTATGGTACTGGGGCTGACTCCGGTGATTGGCATTCCTCTGCCGTTCTTTAGCTATGGAGGCTCTTCGTTGTGGGGATTCACCATCTTGCTGTTTATCTTCCTGCGACTGGATGCCGGAAGAGGCAGAAGGCTTTAAAGACGGATTTATTCTTTTTGTCTTTCGATTCGGATACCGACGTCATTGAGTCCGGTTAACTTCTCATCCTGCATTCCGTGCATGATTTTGATGGTATAGTTTCCGGGATGCAGCGGGCGGACGGACTTGACAAAAACAACTGTCTGATAAATGCTTCCCCATCCATTTCCCAGCCATCTTCCTGTCGTATCTGCCAGATTGATTGCTATCGTGTCGGTACGCCACACGGTAGAGTCAAGAAGATTCTCTTGGATGAACAGGTAAAGGTTGTGGTAAGGATATTCACTTCTGTTGCGCACTTCCGCGAATAATCTGAGTGTAGCAGGGATGCTGTCTGTAACAGGACACTGAAAAGAGAGTGTATCACTCTTTGCCCATCCCTCGTTGGGCAGGGACTGGTAAGAGTGATACACGGTATTTTCATTGCAGGCTGCCATGAGGCAGACACCGAGCAAACAAAATAAGTTATTCCTGAGCAGGCTTCTCATTATTTTGCGGTTTCTCTTGATTCGGATTTCTTTCAGGTCTCGGAGCACGTTCCTGATGGGGCTGCTTTCCTTGTTCCTGTGATCGTTCTTGATTCTGCGGGCGTTCCTGTTTCGGCTGGCGTTCTCTATTTTGCGGACGCTCTTGGTTGGCCGGACGTTCCTGATTCTGGGAACGTTCCTGATTTTGCGGACGGTTCGGATTTTGTGGACGCTCTTGATTCTGTCCTCTTTCCGGACGTCTGTTTTCATTATTTCGTCCTTGGTTCTGTCCTCTGTTCCGGTTATTATTATTTCTCGGGCGATTGTCTCTGTCTCCTTTTTCCCCTCTGTTTCCGTTTTCTGACGGTTGCGGACGGTTTTCGTTTTCTCCTCTCTGAGGTTGTTGCGGACGATTTCCACCTTCAGCCTGTGCCTGCGGGCGGTTATCATTGTTTCCTTTTCTTTTCTTCTTATTCCGGTTAGCGTTGTTTCCTTCCTTGTTGCTCCGGTTGCGGTCGAAGCGGGTGAGACTTTCCTGTTCCAGCAGGTCTGTCGGCTTTTTGGGTTCTTGCTTGACTTCAGCTTCGAGCAGACTGTCGGGCTTCATTCCCTTCTTGTTCATGGCAATGACCTCGAAAGCACGTTTTCCGCTGATTGTAACCAGATTGGCAGGGAAGTTCTTATCTGTCGAGTAAGAAACCTGATTGCTCAGGATATCAGCTTTGAAGAAATAGAAAGTGCCGTCTTTCGTTTCCAATTCGATTTCTCTGGAAGGAAGACGTTTCTGGGCTTCCACATAGCAGTCTACCTCATAGTTCAGACAACATTTTAGTTTGGCGCATTGTCCGGCAAGCTTTTGAGGATTCAGTGAGATATCCTGAAAGCGGGCAGCGCTTGTAGACACCGATACGAAACTCGTCATCCAGGTGGCACAGCAAAGCTCCCGTCCACAAGGACCGATACCACCGATACGTCCGGCTTCCTGTCGCGCACCGATCTGTTTCATTTCAATACGGACGCGGAAAGCTTCGGCAAGTACCTTAATCAGCTGTCGGAAGTCCACACGTTCATCAGCGATGTAGTAGAAAATAGCCTTGTTGCCATCCCCCTGATATTCTACGTCACCGATTTTCATATCCAGATTCAGGTTCAGTGCAATCTGGCGGGCACGGATCATGGTCGCGTGTTCCTTTGCTTTCGCTTCGTTGAATTTCTCCATATCCACCGGCTTGGCTTTTCGGTAGACTCTTTTTATTTCCGCATCCGTCTTGAAGTTCGCTTTCTTCATCTGTAGCGGAACAAGTCTTCCGGTCAGGGTCACTACACCGATGTCATGTCCGGGAGCAGCTTCCACGGCAACAATATCTCCCTTTTCCAGTTTGATTTTATTGCTGTTGCGGTAATAGCCTTTCCGGGTATTTTTAAATTGCACTTCCACCATATCACACTCTTCCGCATTGCCCGGTATGTCTGCCAGCCAGTCGTAAGTGTTCAGTTTCTTATCTTGTCGGGAGCATCCTTTGCAGCAAAGACCGCCACTCCCATTATGAAGCTTATATTCCATAGTTTATATATTTATTATTGCTTCAACAGTACGATCATCTTCAGAGAGAAGTCGAAGAATACCATCTTGGCATTTACATTTTGTTCTATATGCAGTTGCGCTTCGCTCAGTTCATCCATGATGCCCATCACGTTTCGTTCGTTGACAAAAGGGGCAAAGCGAGAGGCGAAATTTTGTTCATTGATTGTCATATACGTCAGGTCACGCTGATGCAGGTTGAATATGAAGTTCTCGCGAATCATACGCTGGCAGTATTCCAGAAAGTTCTTCTGGCGTTCACGTCCCATGCCGGCAACCTGTTCGCTCCATAGTTTCATTTCCCTGATTTTCCGTTGATAGGACAATCGCATCAGGCTGACAAATAAGTCGAAGAATAACTGATTCTCTTCGTTCAGATGAATGGTTTCCAGTGCTTTGATGAAGTTTCCGTTTGCCAGGTGGGCAATGGAAAGACTGTCGGCAGGCTGGATGCCATATTTAGTCTGTAATATCCGGTCGATAGCCGGTTCGTCAATTTTTCGCACGTTCATGCGCTGAGTACGGCTCAGAATGGTGGGCAGAATCATTTCCGGAGCTTCCGATACGAGCAGGAAGATGGTTTTCTCCGGCGGCTCTTCAAGCAGTTTCAATAGTTTGTTGGCGCATACCGGATGCATCTTTTCGGGTAGCCAGAGAATAGTGATCTTGAATCCTCCTTCGCTCGATTTGAGGCTGAGCTTTTTCAGAATCTCGTCACTCTCTTTCGCATAGATGATGGCCTGTGCATTCTCGGCATCCATTTCTCTCAGCCAATGATTCAGGTTGAAATACGGATTGTTGAGTACGAATTGTCTCCAGTCCGCAATATAATCGTCGCACACTTCCCGTTTTCCTTTTGAGCTTTTCACGATAGGGAACACGAAATGTACGTCCGGGTGTACCAGTTTGTTGAATTTCACACATGACGGACATGCTCCGCAGGCATCCGTTTCACCTCGGTTGGTGCAACTGATGTAGCGTGCATAAGCAATAGCCAACGGCATTTTGCCGACTCCTTCGGGACCACAGATGAGTTGGGCATGCGGTATGCGCCCTTCACTCACTTCCTGAATGAGCCGCTGCTTGATTTCTTCTTGTCCGATTACGTCTCTGAAAAACATGTCAATAAATGATTTTAGCCACTTCTTTGATACTGTCCACTGCTCCGATGGAGTAGAAGTGGATACTCGGCACTCCATGTGCCATCAACTCCTTGCATTGGGCGACGCACCATTCGATGCCTACTTGCTCGGCTTCCTTGTCATTCTTGCATTTCAAAGCCTCTTTCACCAAATCTTCCGGCAAGTCTACTTTGAATGTCTTGGGTACCATGCTGAGTTGAGATAACTTCTTGAATGGCTTGATGCCCGGAATGATAGGTACATTGATGCCTGCTGCCTTTGCTTGTTCTACAAATTCGAAGTATTTCTTATTGTCGTAGAATAACTGTGTCACTGCATATTCGGCGCCTGCTTCCACTTTCTTTTTCAGCCAGAAGAGGTCGGACTCGATGTTGGGGGCCTCTTCATGTTTCTCCGGATAGCAAGCCACACCGTAGGAGAACGGGCTGTTGGTTACTTTCATTTCCGAACCGTCGACAAAGATTCCCTTATTGAAATTGTTGATTTGCTCTTGCAGTTCGATCGCATGATGGTATCCGTCTCCTTCGGGAGTGAATACTGACTCATGCTTGGCTTTATCGCCCCGGAGTACCAGCAAATCAGTGATATTCAGAAATTGCAGGTCGAGCAGTACATATTCTGTCTCTTCGCGGGAGAAACCGCTGCATAGTATATGCGGCACTACCGTGATATTATATTTGTTCTGGATAGCGGCGGCTACGGCAACAGTCCCCGGACGTCTTCTCAGCCGGTTTCGTTGGAAAAGTCCGTTACCCAGGTCTTTGTATACGTATTCGCTGCGGTGCGTGGTGATATTGATATATTTCGGATCAAACTCCCGAAGGGTATCGACAGTCTGATACAGCTTTTCGATGCCTGTACCTTTCAGAGGAGGAAGGATTTCGAAAGAGAAAGCTGTTTTTTCGCTGTTATGTATTAAATCAATTACTCTCATTCTTTTTCGTTGATGTTCGTTGTCTACTTGAATTAAACGTGCATATTGGGACAAAAATACGAAAAAAGAAAGATTTCTTCTTGATTTGTTTGAAAATAGTTTGGTTTTTATCGCACTATTACGTAAAAGTGGGGATGGATAAATAGAACGGACTCTTATTTATAGTGTTCTAAGATATTCTCCAGAGCGATGATCTTGTCATTCCGCAGGTACTGCATGTCTATGACCGGAATGTAACTATATGGAATAAACTGTAACAGTCGTACGGCTGCAAATTTCTTATCAGCCGACATGAGGACATCCAGACGGAGGTTTCCACCCTTTTCTTTCTTTATGTTGAAACTGTTGGAAAAATTCCCGGATTCAATCATTTCTTTCAGTGATTCCATATACTTCAGATTGAATGAATAGTTCTTCTCTTTGACAACACTTTTGGTTGGCAGGTATTTCATTTCCTTAGACCGGAATTTGAGTTGGTATATACCTATAGCACAGATTAGTATGCATGTGATAAGATATAAAATGTTGCCCGATGAAATCTCATCTATATTAAGTAGAACTGCTTCGGGCAAGTGAGAGAGTCCTATTAGCAGGATGAGTACTCCAATGATCGTTTTTTTTACGTTCACTCGTTTTCTGATATCTTGATTGGATAATCTGTCTGTTTTTGATAATTGATTTTGCATAGTCCCTTCATTTGATATGTTAATACTTATTATATCTACGCACTTGTAGATAAGTGCGGTTGCAAATGTAGAGGGAATAAAATGAAATCTGCTGTTCCAATCCGGATAGAAATTGTTCAAAAGGAGTTTAAAGGAATATAAACTTTTGTGCGTCTTTGATGTGTGTATATGAAAAAGGCAATCTCAGCGAAGGAATGTCTTTTAAGATTCTCTTTTTAAGATTGCCTTTTACTCACTTTCTACTGGGTGGGAAATTACTTTTCGAGAAATGATTTTTTCATTCTGGCAATGTCAGTCAGGTAATCCTGAAGATCTTGCTCATGTTCTTCTTCTTCGGCAAGAATATGTTTTGCAATATCACAGGTGGTGAAATCTTTTCCATTAGTGAAGTCGGCAATTTCTTGATAACGTAGTATTGCGCAACGCTCAGAAGCTACATTATCTTTCAGCAGACTTACAGAATCAAATCCTTGGGGAGCATCATATTTACATCTTGCCAGTTCGAACCATTTCTTCGGGTCCAATACGGGTACTCCTTCCAGTTCGATAATGCGGTCGGCAAGCAGTTGCGCATGTCTGCGTTCTTCTTCTGCATGTTCTTCGAACTCGCCTTGTACGTCTGCACGCATAGCGCCTTCTACTACTAATGCGCCTACCCAATACTGGTAGTATGCCAGCCATTCTTCAGACAATGCTGCATTCAACTGTGAAATCAAGCTTTCTACATCCAGCTTTCCTTGTAAGATTTTTACGCTTTCTCTAGCCATAATTTAAAAGTTTAGGTTACTATATTTAAGTTCGATATGTAACAGACAGGAGATGTTTTTGTTTGGGGCTCATGTAAGTTTTAACAGACTGATTTTCTTTTTGGTCTGCTCATACCTCCCAATCGTTTTTTTTGTTTAATCTCTTTTTGTTGTATGTGTAAACTGTCTCATTTATAACTTGAACTTAGGATTTCTCTCTAAGTGAATTAAGTATAGGTTTTGCTCCCACGCTCTCACTTTTTGCTTGTATCGGTTTATTCATC